>JAABTM010000112.1 GCA_011389855.1 Desulfobacteraceae bacterium | reverse complement strand
ATTTTTCGCCCCTACATGCGGTTGGATTGTTGATTGGCATCTATATCTATTCCGTTTATTATGGCGGGAAAAGGAGGGCGGGTAAATGGGGTCAACACCCTATTTCGAAAGAATTGAAAAGGAAGGGCGGTCTTCAAATCCCCGATTTGAAAAATTCCTCGGGGGTGGTGATGACGGTGGGGCGGGGCGGCCGGCGGACCGGCGGCGGTTCCGGTTCGGCCGGCAGGGATTTGGAGACCAGTCGGGCCGGGGCATCGGGGACCGTTCCCGGCTTGAAGCACTCGGTGACGGTGTGGGGACCGTCGGCGGTGGCCCGCAGGCCGGTGTGGCGATCAATTTCGGCGAACACCACGCTGGCCGGGGGCGAAAAGGGGGTTTTCGGCTGGTCGGCCACGGCCCCTTCCATGAAATCCAGCCAGATGGGGATGGCGGCCCGGGATCCGGTTTCGGACCGGCCCAGGGGCCGTTCCTGGTCGAATCCCACCCAGGCGCCGGCCGCCATGTGAGGGGTGTAGCCAAGAAACCAGGCATCCCGGAAATCGTTGGTGGTGCCGGTCTTGCCGGCCACGGGACGGTCCAGAACCCGCACCCGGCGGCCCGTCCCTTCCTGGACCACGCTCTCCAGCAGGCTGGTCATGACGTAGGCGGTGGCGTCGTCGATGGCCTGCCGGGGTTCGACGGCCATGTTGTCCATCTCGTTGCCGTCCCGGTCGATGATCCGGGTGATGAATCGGGGATGGATCAATTGGCCGCTGTTGGCGAATACCGAAAAGGCGGTGACCATGTCCATGAGGGAGACGCCGGAGGCCCCCAGGGCCAGGGAAAGGGTGGGCTCCAGGGGGGATTCGATGCCCAGCCGGTGGGCGTAGTCCACGGCGTAATCGACGCCGATGTCCTGCAGTACCCGGATAACGGGGATGTTCCGGGATTTGGCGATGGCCTTCCGAAGCCGGATGGGGCCCAGGAACCGGTTGTCGTAATTGGAGGGGGCCCAGGCGGTGAAGCCGTCGTTGTAGACAAAGGGGGTGTCCGACAGCAGGGTCATGGGCGTGAACCCCCGGTCCAGGGCCGCCGCATAGATGATGGGCTTGAAGGCGGAGCCGGGCTGCCGGCGGGACTGGACGGCCCGGTTGAACTGGCTCCGGGCGAAATCGCGCCCCCCGATCATGGCCTTCACCGCGCCGGTCTCCGTCTCCACGCAGACCAGGGCGCCTTCCACCGCGGGCGTCTGTTCCAGGGCCAGTTCCCACTCATCGGCGTCGTCGGGTTTTTCGAGCAGTTTCACCTGGATCACGTCGCCTGCGGAAAGCCGGGACCGGGCCCAGCGCATTCCCTCCCTCGGCAGGATGCCTGTCGCGGTTCCCATGGCCACCCGGAGCCCGGCGTTGCCCGATGCCGGTCCGACGACCAAGCCCTTTGCGATCATCCCCGGCGCCGGAAATCCCCCGGGCTGTCCCCCGGCCAGCCGGACCAGGAAATCCCGCCGCTCCGCTTCCGGAATGCGGGCCGCCGGCCCGCGGAACCCCTGGCGTTTGTCCAGGGCCCGGAGCCCCTTGTCCACGGCGGCCCGGGCCGCGGCCTGGAGGTCCAGGTTCACGGCCGTGTGGATCTGAAGCCCCTCCCGGTAGAGGACGTCGGCGCCGTATCGCTCTTCGATGTACCGCCGGACGTGTTCCGCGTAGTAAGGGGCTTTTTCCTGGTAGGGGTTTTTCCGGGGCACGAGGGTCACCGGCGCCACGCTGGCCCGGTTGGCCTCGTATTCGGTGATGTAGCCTTCGGCCAGCATCCGGCGCAGCACGTACCACCGCCGTTTTTTTGCCCGCTCCGGGTAATGGGCCGGCGAATAGGTGGAGGGCGCCGGCGGCAGTCCGGCCAGGGTGGCGGTTTCGGCCAGGGTGAGATCGTCCGGGGATTTTCCAAAATAGCTGTCGGCGGCGGCGGCAACGCCGTAGGCCCCGTATCCCAGGTAGATCTGGTTGAGATACAGAAAAAGGATTTCCTCCTTGGAAAGGTTTCGGTCGATCCGGTAGGCCAGCAGGGCTTCCTTCAGCTTTCGGCGGTAGCTTCGCTCGGTGCTCAGGAAAAAGGACCGGGTCACCTGCTGGGTGATGGTGGAGGCGCCCTGGACCACTTCCCCGGCTTCGAGGTTCTTGAAGGCCGCCCGGAGGATGCTGGACAGATCGACCCCCTTATGGTCGAAGAACCGGGCGTCCTCGGCCGCCACGAATGCGTGGATCATTTGGTCGGGGATTTGGGCGAGGGGGACCACGAAGCGTCGCTCCTCGTAGAATTCGGCGATCTTCCGGCCGTCGTCGGCGTAGACCGTGGTCGCCACCGGCGGCCGGTAGTTTTTGAGGGCCGAGATGTCGGGGAGATCCGACGTCAGGCTGACGTATCCGCCGCCGACGGCCAGGACCAGGGGCAGAAAGATCAGGAACCAAGCCCAGAAAAAGAGCTTCAGGAGCCGGGCTTCGAACCGTTGCCGCTTCCGTCGCCGTCGTCTCGAAGCCGGGGAGGGCGTCGGTTTGCACCGGTTTTTTCGGGGGCGTCTGGCCATGGTCTAAGGAGATGTTTCGTCTAACGCAAAGTTATGCTTTCTTTGAATTTCTATTTAATCCACTGAAAAAACAGATGTTCTACATCATTTCTCGTTTTATTGCCTGATGCGATATCCATAAACAATTCAACTATCTGTTCATTTGAAGCATTAAGTTTCAGCCCGTTGATTTCGACAAATATTTCCGATACTGCCGCCGCTATACGCTTATTGCCGTCAAAAAAAGCGTGAGCCTGAGAAAGATTATAGGCATAGGTTGCCGCACAGGTGATAATATTTGCATTTTCATAATATGCCCGGTTTTCAGCGGATGCCAATGCCGACTCCAATGATCCTTCATCTCGCAGGCCTTGAATACCGCCGAATTCCTCAATCAGTTTTTTCTGAATATCAACTACTTCAGATTTATATAGAAAAAGCATGTTCAAGCACCTTCGGCAAGTTTCTCATAAGCAAATTTCCTTCGCCTGAAGGTGTTTTGGACGGCGTCATTAATTTTCTGCTTCCGTCCTTTTTCATTTAGGGGCGATATTATCAGGATACGGTTTTCAACGGTTATATCAACTTCATCATCCGCGCCGATGTCCATTAACTTTAATATTTCATCCGTTAATAATAATCCGAATGAGTTGCCTATTTTTTTAATTTGTGTTCTTGGCATATGGATTCCCTTATTTTTGCAAGCATAACAGTGGTTTTCGGGAGAAGGCGGCCTGTAATGCTTTCACATCATAGCAGAACCGACGGGAAAAATTAAGGGGAAATTCCGCCGGTCCGAATCCTTTTCAGAAATCCGCTGACGGCGGCCCACCGCGCATTTTCGGTCGGGCGGCTTGCCTGTCTCTGGAAAGGGATGGTAACATGGATGGCAATGAGAGAACAGAGCGAGCGCAATCGACGCGAAAAATTCACTCAAAGGAGGATCGGACCCATGGCACAAAAAATCGGTTTCATCGGAATGGGCATCATGGGTAAGCCCATGGCCTTGAACTTATTGAAGGGGGGATATGAGGTGACCGTTTTCAACCGGACCCTGTCCAAAACCGAGCCCCTGGCATCCGCCGGCGCCGGGGTGGCGGAAACCCCCGGCGGGGCGGCGGACGGCGCCGACGCGCTCATTCTCATGCTGACGGGTCCGGAGGCCGTCGATTCGATGCTCAACGAACCGGGGGGCGTCGTGGAAGGGGGGGCCGAGCCCGGCGTACTGGTCAACATGTCCACGGTGCCGCCCGCCTACTCCCGAAAGCTGAAGGGCGTTCTTGACGCCGCCGGCATCCCCTTGGTGGAGGCGCCGGTGGCCGGAACCAAAAAACCGGCGGAGACCGGCGAACTGGTGATCCTCGCCGGCGGCGACGAGAAACGGGTCGGCGACCTGGAACCGGTCTTCATGAAGATGGGGAAAAAGGTCCTCCACTGCGGGGAGATCGGCCAGGCCGCAGCCATGAAGCTGACCCTCAACCTGCTGCTGGGGATCATGATGGAGGGGATCGGCGAAGCCCTCCAGTTCGGGAAGAAGGCCGGTCTTTCCCAGGAGATGATCCTCGACGCCGTCCTGGCCGGGCCCCTGGGCTGTCCCCTGTTCGACATCAAGTCCGAGGCCCTCAAATCCGACGAATTTCCGGCCCAGTTTCCCTTCAAGCACATGCTCAAGGACCTCCGGTTCGCCCTGGACACGGCCCGGGAGACCGACACGGCCACCCCCGCCTGCGGCGCCGTCGCCGGCGTCTATGAACGGGGCATGGAGATGGACCTGGGCGATCTGGACATGGCCGCCGTGATCCGCGTTCTGGCGGCCATGCCGCGGTAGGCGCACCCCTTTTTCCGAATCGGAGACGACGATGCCTGACATCCTGCTGTGCAGCGACCTGGACCGGACGATACTTCCCAACGGCCGCCAGCCCGAATCCTCCCGGGCCCGTCCACGCTTGCGGCGGGTGGGGGCGCGACAGGAATTGACCCTCGCCTACGTGAGCGGCCGGAGCGAAGGGCTGCTCAAGGCGGCCATCGACGAATACGACATTCCGGTTCCCGATTACGGCATCGGCGACGTGGGAACCACCATCTATGAACCCCGGCGGGACTGGGCCCCCTGGAAGGACTGGGCGGAGGAGATCGGCCGGGACTGGGGGGGCAGGACCCGGGAGGAACTGGCGGCGCTTTTCGAGAACCTGTCGGCCCTTCGGCTTCAGGAGCCGGAAAAACAGAACACTTTCAAACTCAGCTACTATACGGACGCCGGGGCCGACGCCAAAGGGCTGAAGGCGGAAATGGCGGAGCGGTTGTCCGCCGAAGGGGTCCGGGCCAGCCTCATCTGGAGCGTGGACGAGCAGGAAAACGTGGGGCTGCTGGACGTGCTGCCCGAGCGGGCCACCAAGGTCCACGCCATCCGGTTTTTGATGAAGAAAAAGGGGTTTTCAGAAGACCGGACGGTCTTCGCGGGGGATTCCGGCAACGACCTGCCGGCCCTGACCAGCGGGCTCCGGGCGGTGCTGGTCAGGAACGCCCGAAACGATGTGCGCCGGGAGGCCCGGGAGACCATGGCCGACAAGGGACTGGAAGATCGGCTCTACCTTGCCGGAGGCGGGTTTCTGGGCATGAACGGCCATTATGCCGCCGGGGTGCTGGAAGGGCTGGCCCATTTTCTGCCGGAGACAAAAGACTGGATGACGGCGGCCGAAGACGGATAGGGGCGCGGTCCAGAAACGACACCCGCCCGCTGGCGATAACGATCACCAGCAGCACGATGAGGGTGGTGGTGGACGTGTCCATGGCGTCGGGTCGGGTTTTTCGTTTGAGGCCCCATTTGAGGGAGAGGAAGATGAGCAGCGCGCTCACCAGAATCCAGAGCCCGCCCCAGAAGAGGGTCGTGCCGCCGAACTCTTCGGCCAGCATCCGGGCGTCGGACCGGAGATGGGATCGGGAGATGGTGTCGCTGTAAATATCGAGGGGCACGTAGATCATGCTTGTCAGTCCGATGAGCTGGAGGATGAAGTCGTTGACCTTCTCTCCGGCCCAGGTTCCCAGCAGGATCATGGCGACGCCGGCGGCGGCGCTGAAGGCGAATCCGAAGAGATTGCGGACGAAAAACAGGGCGATGGCGATGATGAGGCACCCCAGGAGGGTCATGACCAAAGCGTCCTTCCGGGTCCGGGCGGCCACGAGATAGATCAGGACGCCCCAGACGAGGGAGCCCAGGTAGCCGGCCGTCAGCACCAGGAACCGGTTGCCGCCCCGGGAGAGAACGTGGCCGCCCTGGTTCCGGTTGACCACCAGTTCGGCCACCTCGCCGCCGGTGAGCACCGTGGCCAGGGCGTGGGAGGATTCGTGGAAGAAGACCACGAGCACTTTGAGCGGATAGATCGCCGGATGATGCCAGAAGAAGAAAATGGCTGCGACGGCTGCGATGAGCGTGACTAGTTGCTTCATAAGATCGGCGTCCGGTCCTTAGAGCAATACCCGTGAACGTATTCTCCGTAGAACAGTCTTCCAGGCTGTTCAAACAGCCTGGAAGACTGTTTTACGGGTAAAAAAACCGACTGAATCTCATTCATTCACGGGTGTTGCTCTTAGCGCGTGGGGCCGGAATCGGTTCAGTCTCTGTTTTAGTTGTCCCGCTCCTGCGCGGACGACGATCCGCCGAGATTGATCTTCTCCCTGAGCTTTCCGGAACATTTGAAGGTCACCACCCGCCGGGGGTCCAGCATCAAATCGTCGCCGGTGGCCGGGTTCCGGCCCCGGCGCGCCTTTTTCTCGTTGATGCGGAATTTCCCGAACCCGCTGATGAGCACGTCTTCTTTGTTTTCCATGGTCCGCTTGAGGATCTCCAGCAGGGTTTCGACGACTTCCACGCTTTTTCGCTTGGGAAACCCCAGCTCATTGTGAATCTGCTCGACAATTTGTATCTTCGTCAAAGCCATACTAGTATATCCCTTTTTATCAACCGGTTATTAAACAGAACCAGTTTAGTTTCACCGGTATCATTTGTCAAGGATTTATCCGGGGCAAAAAGAGGATATGTTAAATTTTTCCGATGCGTTGGTCTGGCGTCATCCGGCCTCGTCGATAGCCCCGATCATGTAGACCGATCGTTCCGGACGGTCGGAAAATTCGTCGTCGAGGATCCGCTCGCACCCCTTTAGGGCTTCCGCCAGGGCCACGATCCGCCCCTCGTGGCCGGTGAACTGCTCGGTGACCATGAAGGGCTGGGTCAGAAACCGTTCCAGCCGCCGGGCCCGGTGGACGGTGCGCTGGTCGTCCCGGGAAAGTTCCTCCATCCCCAGCATGGCGATGATGTCCTTGAGGTTTTCGTAGTCCGAAAGGGTCTTCCGGATCGCCTGGGCGATGCGGTAATGTCGTTCTCCCACGATATGGGGGACCAGCATGCTGGAGCCCGATTTCAGCGGGTCCACCGCCGGGTAGAGCCCTTCGCTGGCCTTTTTCCGGGAGAGGACGATGGAGGCGGACAGATGGCCGAAGGTGTGGACCGCGGCCGGGTCGGTGAAGTCGTCGGCCGGCACGTAGACCGCCTGGACCGATGTTATGGCGCCGCTGGCCGTGTTGGCGATCCGTTCCTCAAGTTCGGCCAGTTCCGTGCCCAGAGTGGGCTGGTAGCCGAGCCGGGAGGGGAGCTGCCCCATGAGCCCGGAGACCTCCATGCCCGCCTGGATGAACCGAAAGATGTTGTCGATGAGCAGCAGCACGTCCATCCGGGCGTCGTCCCGGAAATATTCGGCCATGGTCAGAGCCGCGTGACCCACCCGGAACCGGGCCCCGGGCGGTTCGTTCATCTGGCCGAATATCATGACGGTGTGATCCAGAACCCCGGCCTCCTTCATCTCCCGGTATAGTTCCTCCCCCTCCCGGCACCGTTCGCCGATGCCGCAAAATAGACTGGCGCCCTCGTGCTGCCCCACCATATTGTTGATCATTTCCATGATGAGGACGGTCTTGCCCACGCCGGCCCCGCCGAAGAGACCCGCCTTGCCCCCCCGTTCCAGGGGGGAGAGGACGTCGATGACCTTGATGCCGGTCCCGAAGACCTCGGAAGAAACGCTCTGGCCCGCCAGATTCGCCGGCTCGCCGTGGATGGACCGTCGGGGCGCATCCGTCAGGGGCGGTTTCTTGTCGATGGGATCCCCGAAGACATTGAAGGCCCGGCCCAGCAGGTCGTCGCCCACCGGCACGGTCAGGGGGCCGCCCGAATCCCGCACCGCCTCGCCCTGGGCCAGCCCCTGGGTGGAGGTAAGGCTGATGCACCGGGCGGTCCGGTCGTCAAGATGGGAGATCACTTCCAGGACGACCCCGTCGTCTTCGCCGGAGGTCAGCCGGTTGTAGAGGCCGGGCGGGCGGCGGGGAAAGCGGACGTCCACGACGCTGCCCCGGATCGAGACCACGGACCCCTGACGGGATCGGTCGCGGGATGGATTGGATGGAATGGGATTTTCCATAGCGGGCGCCTTCTCCTTTTATTTGTTGGAAACCACGAAATACACGAATTACACGAAAAGATATTTTATTTTGGGGTTTTCGTGGTTCCATATTAAAAGTCCGATACGTTTCCATATTGCCCGGCGGTCGACGAAAGGTAAATGGGATGGATGCTGTATATGGGGCTGAAAATCGGTGTAAAGGCGGTTTTCGGATAGACTCTTAGGCGGTTCCGGGTCGGTTTGGATCGCCTGACGAGATCGGGGCGCCGTCGGGGGCCGGTTCGGTTTGGCGGCCGATCCACTGCTGGAGGACTTTGTAAAGCTGGACGGTCTGGATCGGCTTGACCACGTAGTCGTCCATGCCGGCCGCCCGGCTCTTCTCCCGGTCCCGCTCCAGGGCATGAGCCGTCATGGCGATGATGGGGATTCGGGTCGCGCCGCTCGTTTGTTCGTGTTCCCGGATCCGGCGGGCGGCCTCGAAGCCGTCCATGACCGGCATTTGAAGGTCCATGAGCACGGCGTCGAGGGGTCGCCGGCGCCGGGTGGTCGTCGATTTCAGGGCGTTCACCGCCTCCCGGCCGTTCTGGGCCGCGGCGACCCGGATGCCCGCGTGTTCCAGCACCGCGATGGCCACCTCCTGGTTGATGGCGTTGTCCTCCACCAGCAGGACCCGGGCCCCCCGGAGGGACGGCGGCGGGATAGCGGTGGAAGGACGGGTCGAAGAGATCGACGCTTCCGAGGCGGATCCTCCCCGGCCGAAGACCGCGGTAAAGGTGAAGACGGCGCCGCCGTCGGGGTTGTTCCGGGCCTGGATTTCGCCCTCCATCATCTCCACCAGCCGCTTGGAAATGGTCAGCCCCAGGCCGGCGCCGCCGTACTGGCGGGTGGTGGAGCCGTCGGCCTGGGTGAAGGAGTCGAAGAGTCGTCCGACCTGTTCCGGGGGGATGCCGATGCCGGTGTCCCGGACCGAAAAGCGGAGCCGCGCCGTCTCGTCATCCACGGCTTCCGGCGCGACCCGAACCTGGATCTCCCCTTCCCGGGTGAACTTGACGGCGTTGCCGGCGAGGTTGATGAGCACCTGGCCCAGCCGGAGCGGATCGCCCACCAGGTTCCCGGGGACGGCCGGGTCGGTGGAGATCGTCAGGGTAAGCCCTTTGCCGCCGGCTTTTTCGGCGAACAGATCCGAGAGGTTTTCCAGCACCGTATCGAGGTCGAAGGGGGTGGTTTCGAGGGCGAGCTTCCCGGCGTCGATCTTGGAGAAATCAAGGATGTCGTCGATGATTCCCATGAGGGTGCGGGACGAGGCCTGGATTTTTTTCAGATAATCGGTCCGGCGGGCGGGCAGATCGGTTCGCAGGGCCAGTTCCGTCAGGCCGATGACGGCGTTCATGGGGGTCCGGATCTCATGGCTCATGTTGGCCAGAAACTCGCTCTTGGCCCGGGCCGACGCTTCGGCCGCCCGCTGCTGGTCCAGGGCCTTTTCCTTTTCTTTCCGTTCGGAGACGTCCAGCACCATGCCGTCGAAATACCGGACGGCGCCCTGGGCGTCCCGGACGGACCGCACCGAGATGGAGACCCAGAACGTCCGCCCGTTCCGCCGGCGCGCTTCGGCCTCGAATTCGTAAACATGGCCGTCTTCCTTCAGGGCCTTCAGGATCGAGCGGCGGTCTTCGGGCCGGACGTAGAGGTCCCTGGCGATGTCTTGCACCTCCCGGCGCATCTCCTCGGGTCCGCTGAACCCGAACATCCGGGCCATGGCCGGATTGACGCTGGCGAACCGGCCGTCGGGCAGGCTTTGGAAGATCCCCTCGATGGCGTTGTCGTGGAGGGCCCGGTACCCTTTTTCGGACGCCCGGAGGCGGGCGTAGTACCGCGCGATCACCACCAGGACCGCCGCCATGAGGGCGATGGCGCTGAGGGTGTTGATGATCAGGTCCTTGTAGAGCCCTTTTTGGGAAAGGACCAGCCGGACGGTTCCGATGCGCCGTCCGTTGTAGGCGATGTCGGCCTCGCCCGCGGTGTACCACCCCGGCCGGCGCCGGAACGCGTCGTAGGTCTTTTCGTCCTCCGGCGGGCGGGACCGGAAGACCAGAATTTCGTCGTCGGTGAGGATGACCGCGTAGACCATGCGGTTGTCAACGAATAGGGCGTCCACGAAATTGTTGAGATAATCGTAATTGAACTGCCAGATGGCGGGGGGGAGAGTGGTTCGGGCCAAATTTAGGGCGCTGTCGAGGCGGGCGGCGAGTCGCTGGTTCAGCTGCCGGACGTTGTAGCCGATGATGGCGGCGGAGAACAGGCACAGAAGGAGGACGGCGACGCCGATAAAGGTTCGGTTCAGATGGGGCGGGGACTGGTGGAGGGTGTGGTGGGGGGCGTCCATGGAACCGGCTACTGGGTAATGTTCAGAAAAACCTGATCGTAGAGTTCCCGGTATTGAAGAATCCGGTTGTCGTCCAGCCACCGCTCGTAGGCCGACCGGTATCGCTCCGTGGGCCGTTCTTTCCGGAGGATCTCGTCGATCCGCCGGATGATCCCGGCCCCCCAGGGGGTCTTGGAGCAGGCCACGGATCCCAGCCAGGCGTCGTAGTCGCCTTGGTTTTCCTTGAGGGCGATGGTGACGATCCGGTCCTTGACGCCCATTTTTTCGGCCACGTAGATCACCTCCTCGGGGAGCCCCAGCATGCAGTCGAGCCGGTCGCTCAGGAGCATCCGCAACAGGCTTTCGAACACGTCCTTTCCCGAGTGGACGAAGATTCCGGGCGATCCCTCGTGGGCCTTGAGCACCTCGTCGAGCGCTTTGCCGTATGAGCGGTCCCGGGAGACGCCGAGGCGCAGGTCCGTCTCGAGGACTTCCGCCAGCCGGATCTCCGACGCATCGCCGAATTTCGGCAGGCGCTCTCGAAGCGTGATGAGGCCGTTGGGGAGGGTAAAGGTGCTGGGGATGGAAAAATACATGAATTCCCGGCGCTCCGGCGTCTTGAACAGGGCCACGTTGCAGACCCGGCGGCCCTGTCTGAACTCGTGGTACATCCGGGCGAGGTTGCCCATCATCTTGTCGTGCCGGTATTCGGTCAGGTGTTCCATGAGGATGCGGGTGATCACGTCCTCATATCCCTGACCCCGGAGGGGCCCCTTGTGGATGTAGCCCGGCGGAAATTCCACCTCCATCCAGGCGACCTCGTCCAGAGCCGTGGACGGAACGGGGATCAGAACCAAAACGGCTAAAAGAAGAAAAAAGGGGACGAAACCGGCGGAAACGATCCGTGGATGTTTTGTCATGGCATCCTCCTTTGGAGCTTGGATTTCGTGACGGCGGGCGGCCGGGGCCGGCGGTGCGGGCCGTTGATCAGATGAACTTGAATTTCTTCAATCCTTCGATCACCCCCCTAGCGTTGGAATCTTTCGCAAAAAAGATTTTCCTTTTTCCCTTGAGATTGTCAAGTCCTTTTGTATGATTGGCCACCACCACACCCTGGACGGTGCCCCTGAGCATTTCGGCGTCGCTGCCCGCGTCGCCGCAGACCATGATGTTCTTCATGGGGATTTCCCATTTGTAGCTCAGGTAGCGGATGGCCTTGGCCTTGGAGGCCCGCAGGGGAAGGACGTCCAGGTATTTGTCGTGGGAGAACACGATGTTGTAATGACACCGCTTTCGGGTCAGGAGATCGTGGATCCGGGCCAGGCGGTCCTTTTTGTTCTCCATGGTGTAGGCCAACTTGAATTCGTTCTGGGCCGCCTCCTCCCGGTAGGTGAGAAAGTCGAACCCGTCCAGAAGCCGTTTGATCTTTTTCCGGTCCCAGTTCTTGGCGATGTGGCTCTGCCATCCCCGGTCCGGGAAAGATTTGAACCGGTAATAGATCTCCGACCCCACCGAGGGGACGACCACGTCGGGGGTCATCAGCCCCCGGTGTTCGAAGATTTCGATCACCTCTTCGATGCACCGGCCCGTCACCACGCCGAACCCCAGTTCTTCGCGATGGGTCCGGAGGATCTCCATCAGTTCCGCCAGTCCGTCCTCGTCGCCGGTGAGGGTGTTGTCGATGTCGGCCATCAGCAGTTTTTTCAGCACGGTCAGCCGGCTGCCCACCGGGGTTTCGGCGGGTTCTTCGGAGACGGCGGCGCTTTTTCGAGCCGCCAGCGCCAAGACCTTGTCGATGTACTTGCCGACGTGGGCTTCCCAGCTGTAGTGGTCGTTGACCCCCTTGATTCCGCTGGCGGAAAACCCTTTCCATTTGTCCCCGTCGGAGACAGTCTCCTTGATGTGGCTGCTTATGGTCTCATGGTCGTTGGGGTCCACCAGGTAGCCGTTCTCGCAGTTGGCGATGATGTCGCGGGGGCCGCCGTCGTCGGTGGACACCAGGGGCAGGCCGCAGGCCGACGCCTCGATGAGGGTCAGACCGAAGGGTTCGGTGAAGGCGATGTTGACGAACACGCCCTTTTTTTCCGCCGCCAGCCGGTAGAGTTCCGGCACCTCGTAGGTGAAATCGTGCTTTTTGGGGATGGCCATTTTGCCGTAGAGGTCGTATTTGTCCATGAGCAGGAGCATCTCCGTGAGTACGTCCTTCTCGTTGTTCCCCATGTCGGTGATGTCTTTCCGGATGCCGGCGAAGATGGCCAGATTGGCCATGGCCTGCAATTCCTTGTCCTTGCCGAAGGCGTCGATGAGGCCGGAGATGTTCTTCCGCTTGTCCGCCCGGCAAAGGGCCAGGATCAGCGGCTTGTCCGGGTTGAGGAGAAACCGGCTCAGCTCTTCCATGATGGAGGCCCGGGCCTGGAGGATCTCCTCTTCCTTGGGCTTTTCCGGCATCATGTCGTGGTAGAAGGGGTAGAATTTGTCCAGGTTGACGCCCGGGGGGATGACGGAATAGGTGGGCAGGTTCTTGTTGTCGTACATGCCGTACTGCTTTTCGATCTCCTGGCGGGTGCTGGTGACGATCAGATCGGCGTTCCGGATGATCTCCTCTTCGATGTGGATCCGGTGGTCGATCTTGTAATACCGCTCGACCTCCTTCTCCTTCATCCCGTCCTTGAGGAGTTTCTGCTTTTTGGGACGGCCCAGGGAGTGGCCCGTGAAGATGAAGGGGGTGAGGAAATAATCGGAGAGCTGGAGGCAGATGTAGCCGGCGTCCGGGTAATGGCCGTGGATCAGGTCGGGCTGTTCCCCCTCTTTTTTGATGAACCGGATGGTCTTGTCGATGAATTCGTCCAGGTGGGACCAGAGGAGTTCTTTCCGCATGTACTGCTTGCCGCCGCACTGAATCCGAACGATGCGGGCCGCGTCGGAGATGGGTTCGATGGCCTGGCTGTAATCCTCGGAAACGCGCTTGTCGGAGATCAGCCGTGTGAAGAGGTCCACCCGCCGCACCGATTCGTGGCGGCCGAGGGCCTCGGCCAGTTCGACGACGTATTTCACCTGGCCGCCGGTATCCGCGTCCCGTCCCAGTTCCATGTTTTCGTGACGGACCAAGCCGTGGACGCTGAATATCTGAATGTAGAGCTTATCTGCCATGCTTTTTACCTTTATCTAAGCCAATGGATAGCGTTTTTCGGTTTTGAGGCGTTCCGGAGGCGGCGCGAGACCTTCGGCCGAAATCAGATCCGCCAGGAAGCTGCCCACCGCCACCTTGCTTTTGACCCGCAGGGGGATGCGGCGATGGTCCGCCGAGATCCAGACCTGTATCGACGCATCCTCGCTCTTTTCGAACACGCCCCGGATGTGCTTCAGCTCCGGTTCGATGAGGAAGGCGTCGTATTCCACGCCGTTGACCTCGATCCGTTCCTTTTTGATGAACGTGGCCCGGCCGATGACGTTTCGCTTGCCGTCGGTCACCGGCCGTTCGATGAAGTCGCCCGGTTCGGGCGGGACGGTTCGGACGTAGTAAAAGGCGGACAGGGGATCGAAGGTTCCGGGCATCAATTCGATGGGATCCCTGGGCTTGCCCGATTTGATGTATTGGGCCTTGTTTTGCTTCCAGTCGAAAAGGACGACCACGTCCCGGCGGGTTTTCCCCTCCCGCTGCTTTTTTTTGTAGAAGATCGAGTGATCCAGGCCGATGTTCGCGTAGGCGTCGATGCGGTCCCGGACCTTGTAAAAGACGTCGATGAAGGGGACGCTTCCGGCGGTCATGACGAAGTGGAAGGCCGGCTGCCCGTCCACCGTCTCGATGGGCATCACCGAAAGGGATGCCTC
>JAABTM010000111.1 GCA_011389855.1 Desulfobacteraceae bacterium | reverse complement strand
TGAAAGCTTTCAAGCACGACATGAATGAGCCTCATCCTCAAAGTTGAAATGGTAAAGTTGCCTTCGTCCTCACATCTAAAACCTGCAAGAAAGGGAACCAAACAATGCCGACAGGAAAACGATCAACGATATTAATTTCAGTTATTTCAGTTCTATTTTCAACAACTGTTTTAAGCACAGCGATTGCATCTGACACGATACAAAAACCTCATACGTTTAGCCCCGGGACGCCGGCTAAAGCATCAGAAGTGAATGAAAATTTTGATGCGTTGTATGAAACAATAAATGTACTGTCCACTGAAGTTCGCGAACTGAAAGCCTCGACTTTCAATTGCATTACCGTCAATACACTTAAAGAGGCTTATCTATTCGCACAACAATACTTTGTAGATTATCCTGCCGGCACAATAACCTATGATGTCCTTACTAATGAGGGTCTGATTTTGGCAGATGGTGTCTATTTTAAAATTGAGAACGGTACCACAGCTGAATTGTCAATGAGCGCTCATCATGTAAACACCGGAAAAACCTATTCAATCAACAAATACGGCGCCATTGCTCCCGATGATGATTTTTCAAGTCTGGCGGCTTCGTATGTTGCCCTTCTTGCAGGTCAATGGGAGAGAAAATATAATTCCATGGCCAACGCTGATATTAAAAATGCTTACACCGCAGCTCAAGCGCATTTTACTGTCGATCCTAATGCTTCAATTACCAACCTGAATTTACAGGAAGCAGGATATCGGCCCACCGAAAATGTTACCGTAACCATCAAGGCAGCTAACCAGGACAATCTAGTGCTAACGTCATCACATACGCAAGGCAATAAGCTGTATATTGTTGATCGGGCTGGCAGAATCACAAGCGAAAATACCGTCGTAAGCGATAAAAATATAGACGACCTCCTAAGCGCTTACACGGCTTCTCAGGCATTTTTTATAGTTCACCCCGACGCCCCTGTTACCTATCAGGATCTTGTGGAAAACGGCTACCAGGCATCTGACGGCGTGATATTAACGATTACTGATGGTTTAAAAAGCAGTCTTCTGATTGAAGCGACGCACAATCAAAGCAACAACATTTACAAAATCGATCATGCCGGTGTTATCTCCGTGAATTAATTTCTATACATCAGGAAAGCCATTATTATGAAATTTTTGATAACCCTATTCAGCATAGCAGCTTTATTCTCAGGCAACGCCCTGGCCGCTGATGGTTACTGGGATAACATGACCTGGGATAACGGACATTGGTATGTCGGCGCGGGCGGTGTCGCCGGGTCTATAGCAGTAAATTTCGCGGGGCACAATCAAATCAGCGTTGCTGATGCGCATGTCGTATTGGAAGGCACGGATTTCTCCGCCGCGACTGATATCAACGGTTATTTCATGATTGAAAATGTGCCTGAAGGCATTTACGATATGGTCATTACAGCGCCGAACCTTGAAACTGTTGATATGGAAGTTCTGGTTTCTCAAGGTCAGGTATCCTTTATTAACGAGTTCGAAATGTCGCTTCAGTCAGCCCAAATCACAATGGATGTAAATGGTAACAACAAAATTGATTTGGCTGATATCATTTACGGTCTTCAAGTGTTGGCGGGGCGGCAGTAGCTCATTCTGCAATGCAAAAACCGAAATGAAAATTTCGGATCGCCGCCCCTTGTTCAGCATATCCCGGACCACCTCTTTAAGCGGCTCGATGCCGTCGTCCTGCTTTACCAGTATCCGCAACCCGCGTGCCAGTGGAGAAAAGGAGAAAGAGTATTACAGCCAGTAAAGCGCGGATCGGCTACCGGGAATGCAGGGAGGGACTTTCCGGACCATGCTCCCGATGCCGCCGTCGGGCCGTCTCCGGATTTCCGGTGGCGTAGCAGTAGACGCAGCCGGCCGGGCAGGTGTCGTACATGCCGATGTCCTTGCTGACCGAGCACCGGCATGTTTTTCGCTGGGAGGGGTCTTTCCGCTGGGGCAGATGAAGGTTGAAGATACGGGACAGGTAATCGGCGTCGATGCAGCGGCCGGGTCGGACGCCCAGGAACCGGAGGTCCCTTGTTTCGGCGCAACTGCTGAGTTCGATGCCGTGATGTTCCGCCGCGGCGACCATGTCGCGTATTAAAAGGGCGATCGCTTCGGGACCCGGCTCGACGGGTTGAAGCCCTTGATCTTCGAGGGCCGCCAGTCGCTTTTCCATTTTCCGGTAGATATCCACGAAAGAAATGACGCACCGCTTTGTGGCGCCGGCCAGACGCCGGAACCGGTCGATTCGGGCATGTCCGGCAATTTTACAGGGTGTAAAAGCCGGTTTTCCCGGGGGGCGGGGCTATTCCTTGACGGAAGTCTCCATCTCGATGCCGTATTTTTCGATCCTGGAATGGAGGGTGGGGCGGGAGACTCCCAGGATTTTGGCGGCTTTGGACCGGTTCCCGCCGGAGATGTTGAGGGCCTCGCCGATCAGGACGGCGGCCGCATGGTCCATGCAATCTTCGAACAAATGTTCCGACGCCGTGTCGAGGAGCATCCGGCGGGCCCATTCCCGGAGCGGGTTTTCAGTGTCGGATCCGCCCGAGGGCCGTATCCGTCCTTTCTCGCTGATAGCCTGGGCGATGTCGTCGGGGTTCAGGGGCGCGCCCCGGTTGAAGATCAGGGCTTTCTGGATGACATTGCCCAACTCCCGGACGTTTCCGGGCCAGGGGTAGGTGGCCAGCAGGGCCTTGGCGTCGTCGGTGATGCCGGGGTTGTCCACCCTTGCGTGGACGGCGTACCGGGAGAGAAAATATTCGGTGAGCAGGGGGATGTCCCCGGCGCGTCGGGAGAGGGGCGGCATCCGGATGGTCACCACTTCCAGCCGATAGTAGAGGTCTTCCCGGAACCGGCCCTCGGCGATGGCCGCCTCCAGGTCCCGGTTGGTGGCGGCGATGATCCGCACGTCCACCGGCACGGTCTCCCGGCCCCCCAGCCGCTCGATGGACTTTTCCTGGAGCAGCCGGAGCATCTTGGACTGGAGGCTGAAGGGCATGTCGCCGATTTCATCCAGAAACACGGTGCCGCCGTGGGCCTGCTCGATCTTTCCCACCCGTTTTTGAACCGCGCCCGTGAAGGCCCCCTTTTCATAACCGAACAGCTCGCTCTCCAGCAGGGTCTCGGGGATGGCCACGCAGTTGATGATGAGAAAGGGCTTGTCGGCGCGGAGACTGTGCTGGTAGATGGCCCGGGCCGCCAGTTCCTTGCCGGTGCCCGATTCCCCCCGGATGAGGACCGTGGCGTCGGTGGCCGCCACCCGGCCGATGGCCTTGTAGACTTCCTGCATGGCCGCGCTCCGGCCGATGATGGCTTCCCCCAGGGCCTTGTCCGGCGCAACGTCCAGACTCACGGGGGACCGCATGAACCGGCCCGCTTCCAGTCCCTTGACGATAACCGACAGCATGTCGGGGATGTCGAAGGGCTTCAACAGATAGTCGAAGGCGCCCAGCTTGGTGGCCTCGATGGCGGTTTCCGTGGTGCCGAAAGCGGTCATGACGATCACCGGCAGTTTGGGCTCCAGGGCGTGGAGGGCCCGGAAGGTCTCCAGCCCGTTCATGCCCGGCAGCCGCATGTCCAGAATCGCCAGGTCCACGGCCTCCTTGCGGGCGATTTCGACGCCCGCCTCCCCCGAAGCCGCGCTCAGGACCCGGTACCCTTCCTCGGTCAGGAGTTTGTGGAAGCTTTTCCGCAACTGGTCGTCGTCGTCGATGATCAAAACCGTGTTCATGTCTCGGCGCCTTCTATCGGCAGGGCGATGGTGAAGGTCGCGCCTTCGCCCTCGGCTGATCGGATATCCAGGATCCCTCCGTGTTCTTCGATGATGCGCAGGGCGATGCTGAGCCCCAGGCCGGTCCCCTCGTCCTTGGTGGTGAAAAAGGGCTGGGCCGCTTTCAGGGCCACCGCTTCGGACATCCCCGGTCCATTGTCGCTCAGATGGATGACGGCGGTACGGCCCGTCCGGGGCGGGGTCGCCGTCTCCTCGCGGATCACGATCTCGCCCCCCCGGCCCATGGCCTCGCAGGCGTTGACCATCAGGTTGACGAGCACCTCCTTGAGCTGTTCGGGATCGGCGTTGACCCGGGGCAGCGGATCGGACCGTTGGACCGTGACCGTCACATCGTAGGATTCGAGTCGGTGGGACAGAAGCTGAATGGCCATGTCCACCACGGCGGAGGGGCTGATTTCCTGGAACTGGAGTTTGGGGGGTCTGGAAAATTCGAGAAAATTCTGGACAATGGTGTCAATGTGGCGGATCTCCTGGGCGATCACCTCGAAATCCTCCTTCTGGGCCTCGTTCAAGTTCAAGGTCCGGCCCAGTGAAAAAAGCCGCATCTTGACCGAGGTCAGGGGGTTGCGGATGCTGTGGGCGGTTCCCGCGGCCAGTTTTCCCACAAGGGCCATCTTCTCGGCCTGGAGGAGGTGTTCCCGGCTCCGTTCCAGTTCGATGTGGACCGTGCCGGCATCCTTGATCAGCCCCTTTACGCTGCGACTCAGGGCTGTGATCTCGTTTTCGACCCGATCCGGCCCGTCTTTGCCTTCAGCGGCCAGCGTCAGGCGGCGCACCGGCCCCAGGATGTGGGAAACCAGGACAAAGGCCAGAAAAAGCGCCAAAAGCAGTTCGAACAGAATGGCGACGCCCGCCACATATCGCAGGCGCATGGCCTGGCCGCGGGCGTCGATCCTGGCCCGCCGGACTTGATCGGTGAAGTTGCGCTTGTACGCCTCGCACAGATCCACGATCCGAAAAAACAGTTCACGAACTTCGGGATGGAGATCGGCCAAGGCTTCCCGCTGACCGGTTTTGTAGTGATCGATGACCCGGTCCTTGATCCGGATGTACTTTTCATAGTCCGCCCGGATGCGTCCGATGATCTCCTTCTGACGGGGGGCGCCGGGCAGGGCCTCGGCTTCCCGGAGCCGCTCCTTGAAGATCTGACGGTATTCCCCAAGCTGGCGCAGCCACTCGGGATCGCCATCCAGATAATAATAACTGACGAATCCTTTCTGATGAACCAGCGCGCTTTCCAGGGCGGTCGCCGTCTGGAAGCCGACCAGATCCCGGCCTGTGATGCCGCTGATCAGACCCTCCATTCTATAAGTGTACCACACCATGACGAGTCCCCCGGACACGGTGATGACCACCAGCGCCGTCAGCAGCACAAAAATCCGGCGGCGAAGGCTGATTCGAGACCACATGAATCTTCTCCTTCGTAAATCTCACAAACAAACAGTCCCCTCCACTGCCAGCGGAAGGGACTGAGCATTTTCCCCCGAAACGATCCGTTTTTGATAACCGTTTGTTTAAGCCCTGCGGCTGGTGATCTCTTTCATGCGCGCTTCGATGATTTTCTCTTCATGGGCCCGCTTTTTGGATGCGGCCTCTTTGACTTTTGCGAGAAGCACATCCATTTCGCACGGCTTCATCAAGTAATCGAACGCGCCGAGCTTCATCCCTTCGATCCCCGTTTCAACGGTGGCGTGGCCGGTCAACATGATGACCTCCACCAGCGGATATTCAGCCTTGATTCGCTTGAGGGCCTCGATGCCGTCCATCTGGGGCATTTTCACATCCAAAATGACCACTTCGATGGACGAGTCCTTTTCCAGCGTTTTTAAAGCCTCGGTCCCGCTGAACGCGGCCGTGATGGTCAGGCCCCGCTTTTCCAGCCGCTTGGTCATGGTTTCGATAAACGGAACCTCGTCATCCACCAAAAGGACATTCGCCAATGACATGAGCAGTCTCCTTACAGTTTTTGATTATCCATATTTTTTACATCGCCTAGCCGGCTTTTCCACCGGCGTCGATATTGCATTCTTTCATGGCCTGGAAAACGGCGGTGAAAACGTCGGTCAGACGTAAAATGCCGACAATGGCCTTCTTTCCGGTCACCAGCAGGGACTGGTGCCGGCCGATGACCAGTTGATGAATCGCCTGATCCAGCGTCGCGCTCTGTTCGACGTATTCACCTTCCTCCGGCGCATACATGACGTCGCGGGCCTTGATATCCATGGCTTTTTTACACAGGTCGTTCATCGGTTTATTCCACAGGTCGTACCCATCCATCATCGACAAGATGAACTTTTTTGAAAAACCCATGTGGGCCGCGCCTTTGCTGCTGAATTCCGAATACTTCGGCTCCAGGGCGCGGATCGCGTCCAACTGGCTGATCTTCCCTTTGACGACGCCTGTTTTTGATATCACAAGAACCGCCCGATGTCGATACTTCTTGCTGTCGAAATGTTCCTGGGCTCTTTCCAATGCGGAGACCGCCTCAAAGAGGTTGGCGTCTTCGTCCACCGTGGCGTACTCATCCAGCGGCACCATCAAATCTTTTACAATGATCGTTTTCATTTCAGCCCTTTCCTGAATGTTCCGGAATTTTGTGAACACGCTCCATGGCTGTCTCCTTTTTTTACCGCGGGTTCCGTTTGTTTCGGCCGTCGGCGCCGGTGGGTTCCGCGACCGGCAGCGATATGGTGAAGGTCGTCCCCTTGCCCACGCTGCTTTCCACTTCGATGCCGCCGCCCAGCTTCTCAAGAATGTTTCGGGTAACATACAGGCCGAGGCCGGTCCCCTTGCCGGGATCTTTCGTGGTGAAAAAGGGCTCGAATATCTTTTTCCGGTACTCGGCCGGGATCCCCGGCCCGGTGTCCCTGACCTGAATCTCGATGGCCCCGCCGGCGCGCCGGGCGGCGATGGCGACGGTCCCGCTCTGGGTGGCCTGAACGGCGTTGTTGACCAGGTTGATGAGCGCCTGGCGGAGGGCGTAGGGATCGGTCCGGATCCGCCGGGCGTCCGGCTCGATTTGATGAACGATCTCGACGCCCTTGTTGGCGGCCTCCCTGGCCACCAGCTCGGTGGATTCCGCCGCCAGATCCTTTAAATCCACATCGACAATGGTTTCCGACCGTTTCTGGACCCCGCCCAGCAACTGGTGGGTGATGCGCCGGGCCCGTTCCACGCCGTCGGTGATTTTTTCCAGCCCCTTCCGGAAATCGGACCGCCGGGGCATGTCCGCCATCTCCGGTTTGTCCAGGATCATGGAAAGCCAGCCGGCCGACTCCTTGATGATCGCCAGGGGATTGTTGATCTCATGGGCCATCCCCGTGGACAGGGTTCCCAGGGATGCCAGCCGCTCGGTGACGATCATCTGTTCTTCCACTTGACGGCGGAATTCCGCCTCCCGCCGCTTCTCTTCTTCCCGAAGAATTTTGTCGTGGGCGTGGCGGATCTTGCCGGCCAGTTGCTCCAGCTCGATGGGCTTGGTCAGATAGTCGAAAGCGCCCGCCTTGATGCCGGCCACCCCGTCGTCCAGGGCCGCGTGGCCGGTGAGCAGGAGGACCTCGATTTCTGGATGCAGATCCTTGATCCGTCCGAGGAGTTCGATGCCGTCCATGCCGGGCATTTTGACGTCCGTGACCACCACGTCGATGGGATCTTTTTCCAGAATTTCGAGGGCCGTCCCGCCGTCCGGGGCCTTTGAGACGGTGAACCCCCGTTTTTCCAGCCGCCGGGCAATGGCGTCCCGGAAATGCGCCTCGTCGTCCACCAGCAGCAGGCGAACCGGTCTGTCGCTATGTTCTCTTTCCGTCACGCCGCGCCCCCTTCTTGTTAGGACAACCCGCCGCTTCGGCGGACCATCAACTTGGCTTCGGCCCGTCGGATCCGTTCTTCCTGGGACTCCTTCCGGTTCCGGGCCGCCTCCAGTTTTCCCAGCAACTCTTCGAAATCGGCCGGTTTCAGCAGGTAATCGTAGGCCCCCAGCTTCATGCCCTCCACAGCGGTCTCGGCCGTTCCGTGGCCGGTGAGCATGACCACTTCCACCAGGGGAAAACGCTGTTTGATTTCCTTGAGCACCTCGATGCCGTCCATGCCGGGCATCTTCAGGTCCAGCACCACCACGTCGACGCCGTCTTTTTCCAGAATGTCGAGGCATTCCTTTCCATTGAACGCCTGGACCACCTTCTGGCCGGACTCATTCAGCCGGAGGGAGAGCATCTCGACAAAATCCTTCTCATCGTCCACCACCAGCACCCGAATGGGAATTTTGACCATGGTTCTTCTCCTGAATTAAAAAGTCGTTTGAAACCTCTCCACAACCCTACACCAGTCCCAGAATCTTCCACCATACGGAGACTACCAACACCAGAATGATCAACAACAGCGGCGTGGCCACAAGCCCGACTTTGGTCAAATCCGAGGATTTGAAATACCGGTAGCTGTAGGCGATGGCGTTGGGCGGGCACCCGATGACCAGCAGCATGGCGAAGGAGGTGGCCATCCCGAGGCACAGGGCCAGAACCCGGGGATCGACCCCTTCCAACTGGGCCATGGGAATGACGATGGGCAGGATCAGGGCCGCCGCCGCCACGTTGGCCATGGCGTTGGTGACCAGGGCCCCGAACAGGCCCACGCCGGCAAACAGCAACAGCCATCCGCCGCCCTGGACCAGCGGAAAGAATAGATAGGCGAAATAATCGGCCGCGCCTGAATACCCCATGGCGAGTCCCAGGGAAATGCCGCCGCCGAAAATGAACAGCGCCGTCCCCCATTCCAGGTTGTCGTTGACATCATCCCATTTCAAAACGTTGGCGAGAACGAGGGCCGCCACCGCGATCATTCCCGTAATGGAATAATGGAGTCCGTGGAATTCCTTGGTCAACCAGGTGAGAAAGGCCAGCCCGATGATGACAAGCGTTCGTATTTCCAGAGAAGTCCACGGCCCGGCTTTTTCTTCGAATTGCGGCAGCTTGTATTCGGGATTGGGCCGGTAGACCAGGTAAACGATCAGCACCGCCGCCGGCGTGGTGATGATGGCCGCCGGCATGGCGAACTTGATCCAGTCCAGAAAGCTGATCTCGATGCCGGTGAATTCCTTGAGAAACGCCGCCGACACCATGCACCGGCCGCCGCCCACCAGTGTGCCCATGCCCCCGCAGGAGCAGGCGAAGGCCAGGGAGAGCATCATAAATTTGGCCGTGTTGCTGTGGGGTTCGATGCCCGAAGCCCGCATCAGGGGCAACATCGTGACGATGCCGATGGCCACGGCCGCCGCATCGTGCATAAAGGACGAGGAAAGGCCCAGGCCGATGGCGATGATGAAGGTGAACCGCGTCACGCTGTTGCCCGCCTTTTTGACGATAAAATACCCCAGTCGCTTGGTGAGCCCGGCTTTGTCCAGGGAGATGGCGAAGATAAGGCAGCACATGATAAAGACCACCACCGGGTGCATGTAGGGCGCCCAGGCGTCCTTGACGTCGGCGATGCCAAGGGCCACCAGGGAGACGCCGATGAGCACGGCGGTGATTTCAAGGGGAATGGGTTCCACCACGAACAGAAAAACCAGCACCACCAGGGCGGCCAGAAACCGCTTGGCCTTGGGGGAGAGGCCGTCGACATATTCCACCGATATGGCCCCTTTCCCTAATGCGGCGGCCCGTTCCCTCAGAAAATTTCCGCTTCCTTCAGGGGCCTCGGGATACCGCGTCTTGACCACATAGCCTGCGGCGCCTTTGTCTTTTTCCGGTACGAGATCCACATACTCGCTCAACTCCCGCGACATTGATTTGTCGGGATCGCCGACGATCTCGAACATCGTCCCTTCGGGTCTCGGCAGCAACATCATGATCGCGCCCAGCAGAAACGCCAGGCCCAGTTGAACCCACTTGTTTTTCAGAATCATGTTTCCCCTCGTTGTTCCATGGTTAAGAAAAAAATCTTATACGTCATGCCCGCTTCCGGGCTTTGTGCGCCTTGACGATTTTTTCCACCAGAAGGCTCAGTTCGCAGGGTTTGGTCAGGTAGTCGAAGGCGCCGGCCTCGATTCCCTGCTTGGCGGCTTCCTCGGATCCATGGCCGGTGATCATGAGCACTTCCAGGTTCGGGTCCATTTTCTTGAAAATCTTGAGCACTTCGATGCCGTCCATGTCCTCCATTTTCAGATCCAGCAGGGCCACGTCGAAATCCTGCTTCCGCAGGGTCTGGATGGCCTCGGTTCCGCTGAAGGATTTGGTCGCGTCGATGCCCCGTTTCCGGAGCCGGTTGGCCAGCACGTCGACATAGGCGGTTTCATCGTCCATGATGAGCAACCGGATGCGGTCTTTTCCTGTTTTCTGTTCTCCGCCATCAGGGGATGAGGTCATGCGGACGCCTCCTCCATCGGTATTCTGACGTCAAACGTCGTGCCCTTGCCGACCGCGCTTTCCACCGTGATCTCGCCGCCCATCTTCTTCACGATGCCGTAACAGATGGAAAGTCCCAACCCGGTCCCTTTTCCCACGGATTTGGTGGTGAAAAACGGCTCGAAAATCCGCTCCAGGTTGGCGGCGGGAATGCCGGGGCCGCTGTCGGCCATTTTGATCAACAGATGCTCCTTTTCCCGCCGGGTCGCGATGTCGAGGGTCCCGCCTTCCTTTTCCATGGCGTCCAGCGCGTTGTTCATGAGATTGAGCAGCACCTGCTGGACTTCCGTCTGGGACGCCTTCAGGACCGGAAGGTTCGGCGCCAGGCGGGTGTTGATGGTCACGTTGCTGTACCGGCTCCGTTGTGACGACAGGTCCACCAGCTCCTGGATCAGCTCGTTGACATTCACCTCCTGGGCCCGGGAATCGGTTTTTCGGGCAAAGCTGAGCAGCTTGTGGGTGATCTCCTTGCACCGGCGGCCCTGGGTGTTGATCTGCCGCAGGGCCCGCTGGAATTCATCCAGGTTTTTTCCTTCCTTGAACTCCTCTTCCTCCAGCAGGTCTTCGATCCACCCCGCCTCTTCCACCATGATGGCCACCGGGTTGTTGATCTCGTGGGCGATGCCGGCGGCCAGTTGACCGATGGAAGCCAGTTTGCCGGTCTCGATCACCTGCTTGTTCATCAGTTCCTTGTCCCGGTCGGCCTGGGCGATGCGGCCGATCATCTGGCGCGTATAAATCGTCGCCGTGGAAACAATGCCCAGGGCGCCGAGAAACGCCATGAGAACGGCCATCCCCTGGGCCTGATGAAGATCCGAGAAGGCGTCGCTGGTTTTTTGCTGGTAGACCATGAGCCAGTCGCCGTCCTTCAGAAAGGCCCCGACAAAGAGGCTTTTTCCGCCGCGTCCGCCCATTTCCTCATGGATGTGGATGCCGTCTTGTTGGGGGATGGACGCCTTGCGGATGAAGAATTGGGCGTACTCCTCCCGGCTCAATTTCGTGCGAAAGGCCGGTTCGGTCTGGAACTCCCCGTCCCGGTTGAGGATGTAGGCGAAACCGGTTCGGCCGATGCGGATGTTTTCCACCAGGGAATTGAATGCCGTGAAATTGATGGTGGCCCGAAGCAGCCAGGGCGACCCGTCCACGGTGTACCGGGTGGCGACGATGAAATGGGGATATCCCCGAAGCCCCATGAACACGTCGCTGATGAAATGAGAACTCCCGATCGCCTTTTTAAACCAGTCGGCTTCTCCATAGTCGGCGTCGTCCAGTTTGAACGGTCCGGCATAGGCCACCTGACGGCCCTGGGCGTTCACTACGCCCAAGTCTTCGAAAATGGTCCCGTATTCCTCCCGCAATCCATCGAGTCGCTCTTCCAGAACCGCCTTCCGGTTCAGTTCCTCAATGCCGCAGGTCGATGCCAGAAATCGGATATCGGCCAGCTTTTCTTTTAAAAAAGCGTCGATGTTCTGTTTGTGTTTCCGGATCAACTCCCCGAGATGGTCGTAAACCTTTTCTTTGTAGGAAACATGAAACTGATAATAGATGACGCCCCCCACCAGGAGCATGGGGATCAGGGAGACGATGATCACCGTGGTGATCATCAGTCGCGACAGATGTCGATAGTAGGTTTCGGGGTCGGAGTGCGGTTTCATAGGGGCATTAGGTCCTGTCCGAATCGGTTTTGCAGGCGCCGCCGGCGTTGACCGGCGGCGACTGGCGCAATTTGTTCCGAACCACTTCTTTGAGCCGTTCGATGCTGGCGCCCCGTTTTTCCACGAACGCCTCGCTTCTAAGGTAGTCGGGGTGATCCTCCCGGTCCGAGGCAAAGGCGTGGATCACAACCGGCAAAAAGGGAATCCGGTTCCGGAGCCTCTTGAGAAGCACGGCGGAATCGACATCCGGCAGGTCCGGATCGAGAATCAGAAGGTCGATGGCTTCGTTCCGGTATATCTGCCGGAGAACGTCGGCGCCGCTTTCCGCCTCCTGAACCCGATATCCCGCCGCCGCCATTTCCCGGGCGATAAACCGCCTGACATGGGGGTTGCGATCCGCGATCAGTATATCGAAGCGTTTTTTCACGGCGCCTTTCTTTCTCCTGTTGCAAGGTTCAAACGCACCCTTTGGTCAGTCGAGGATCGGAACGATCCCTTTGCGCTTCATGATCGACACGCCCGTATCGGAACGGGTAAACTCGATGAACTTTTTAGCGGCCCCGGCGGGTTCGCCCTTGGTGATGTAGTAGAATGTCTGGTAATAGGGGTAATCGGCGTTTTTGGGATTTTTGCCGTCAATGGCCAGGGTCTTGACCTCCGGGTTGTCCACCACCGTTCCCTGGGTAATGAAGGAGACGGCATACGGGAACTTCTCCACCGCTTTGACGGCCATGGTGGATTTGTAGGACGTGAAATCGTAGCGGATCTCCTTCCGGCCCATGGCCAGCCGCTCGAAGTTCTTGTAGGCGCCGGTGGCGTCTCCCGGCGTCACCACGATAATTTCCTGGTCCGGGCCGCCCACGGCCTTCCAGTTGGTGATTTCCTTGCTGAAGATGTCCCGGAGCTGCGCCGCGCTCAGACCGCTCACCTCGTTTTTCTTGTTGACGATGACGGCCAGGGGGTCCTTGGCGAAGGGGATCTCCACGTAGCCGCTCTCCTTGTACCGGTAGTAGAGCCCCCGGGTCGTGCCGGCCATGTCGCTGAACCCGTTCATCATCCGGTAAAGGGCCGATCCGGAGGAAGAAACGAACAGCTCCACCTCGACGCCCGTCTCTTTGGTAAACGCATCCAGCCGGTCCTGGCCGAAGGCCTCGTAGATCTGGGCGGAGCAACTGTACTTGAGGGAATCCTGGGCAAGCGCCGGCGCGATGAAGAGCGTTGTTGCGATGAGGCTTGCGATCAGCGTCGCTATCCATTTTTTGTTTTGAAGTTTCATGTCCGGATCTCCTTTTTATAAAATATCCAGATGGACCAATCATGTTCGCCACCGAGCTTTGCAACCGACGTGCCAGTGGAAAAGAGGGGAGAGTGTTTATTTTAAAGGTTTGAAATTAAAATGGATTTAATCCCAAAGGATGGGATGGGCAGGTGGGCCGGGCGTCGCCGGCCCTGTCCGTTCTCTTTACAGTCTGTAAAGCGGGGGACGCCTCGATCTATCGCGAATGCAGGGCGGGACTGTCCGGATCATGCGCCCGATGCCGCCTTCGGGCCGTCTCCGGGTTTCCGGTGGCGTAGCAGTAGACGCACCCGGCCGGGCAGGTGTCGTACATGCCGATGTCTTTGCTGACCGAGCAGCCGCAGGTTTTGCGCTGGGAGGGATCCTTCCGGTGGGGCAGATGGCGGTCGAAGAGACGGGACAGGCGCCCGGCGTCGATGCAGCGGCCGGGCGGGACGCCCAGGGACCGGAGGTTCCTTGTTTCGGCGCAACTGCTGAGTTCGATGCCGTGATCTTCCGCCGCGGCGACCATGTCGCGTATTAAAAGGGCGATCGCTTCGGGACCCGGCTCGACGGGTTGAAGCCCTTGATCTTCGAGGGCCGCCAGCCGTTTTTCCATTTTCCGGTAAATATCCACGAAAGAAATGACGCACCGCCTGGTGGCGCCGGCCAGGGCGTCGGCCAGCCGGGCGAAGGTCCGCCGGTGAAAATCAAGGTGGGTTGTGGGCGAGATGCAGATGGGATCGTAGCGCCAGATCACCCGATCCGGCCCGATGGCGTCGGCCAGGCGCCGGAACCGGTCGATGCGGTTTTCCACCGGCGCGGTTCCGGGGTCCAAGGTCCGGGGATAATCGAGCAGCGTGAAAAGAAGGATTGACGGAAGACCCCGCCGGTCCAATTCGGCCAGATGTTCTATGATGGGGCCGGGGTCCCGGGTCCAGAAGACCACGGCGGCCACGTCTTCGGGCAGCAGGGAGACCCGGGAGACCTGTTTGGGGTTGAACGGGTTGGGCACGTCGCAGAAGCCGGCCCGGACCCGGTTCATGAACCAGCG
>JAABTM010000402.1 GCA_011389855.1 Desulfobacteraceae bacterium | reverse complement strand
GGTGCTCCAGCGCCGGGAACTCTGCGTTTGCGAGATCCAGGAAGCCCTGGGGCTGGCCCAGTCCACGGTCAGCAAGCATCTCAAAATCCTGGAAGAGGCGGGACTGGTGGATTATTACAAGGATGGGCTCTGGGTCAATTACCGGCTGGCCGACGGCGCCAGGAATCCTTACGCCGCCGAGCTGATCGGGATGTTGCGCCACTGGCTGGAGGACGACGCCGATGTGTCGGCCCTCGCAGCGCGGCTGGATGGAATTGACCGCAAGACCATACTCCGGAATTAGTTTTTTTTCGTTTTAGTATATCGTTATATGGCGAAATATCAATAATTAACGCCCCGGACGCCGATCATCGTCGTGGGGCCGCTTCCAAAAGGAGCACGCGCAATGAAAGAACGCACCAAATTGTTGTTGATCGTCGGCGTTTTCGCGGCCGCCTATTATGTCCCGTGGAGCCATCCCATAATCCGGCAATCCGGGCTGGAAGCCTTCATGATGCTTCAGGAATACGCCCGGGAACATGTTTTGACGTGTCTCATCCCCGCGTTTTTCATCGCCGGAGCCATTGCCGTGTTCGTGTCCCAGGCCTCGGTGCTCAAATATTTCGGGGCCCAGGCCAATAAAATCCTGTCCTATTCGGTGGCGTCGGTATCGGGAACCATTCTGGCGGTGTGTTCCTGCACCGTGCTGCCGCTGTTTGCCGGCATCTACACCCGCGGCGCCGGCATCGGCCCGGCCACGGCGTTTCTCTATTCCGGCCCGGCCATCAATGTGCTGGCCATCACGCTGACCGCCAAGATCCTGGGATGGGAGCTGGGCCTGGCCCGGGCCGTGGGGGCGGTGTTGTTCGCCGTGGTGACCGGTCTTTTGATGGCGTTGATTTTCCGCAAGGACGACGCGGCCCGCACCGCCGGAGAGATCTATATACCGGATGAGGACGGCAAAGACCGCACCCTGTTGCAGGACGGCCTGTACATCCTGACCATGGTGCTGATCCTGATCTTCGCCGCCTTCGCCAAGCCGGCGCCCGACGCCACGGGACTGTGGCCCGCCATCTTCGCCGCCAAATGGTACATCACCATCGCCCTGCTCATCATTCTGGGGATCATGCTCAAAGCCTGGTTCACCAAAGACGAGGCCAAAAGCTGGGTCGAGTCCACCTGGGGATTTATGAAGCAGATTTTTCCGCTTCTGGCCGGCGGCGTGCTGGTGGCCGGCTTCATGCTGGGACGGCCCGGCCACGCGGCCCTGATTCCCGATCAGTGGATTCAGTCCCTTTTGGGGGGCAACTCGATTTCAGCCAACGTGATCGCCTCCATGGCGGGCGCACTGATGTATTTCGCCACCCTGACAGAGGTGCCGATCTTGCAGGGGCTGTTGGGCGCCGGCATGGGCAAGGGGCCGGCCCTGGCCCTGCTGCTGGCCGGCCCGGCCCTGTCTTTGCCCAACATGCTGGTAATCGGCAGCGTCATGGGCGTGAAGAAGACGGCGGTGTTCTGCGGCATCATCATTGTCATGTCCTCGATCGCCGGTATTTTTTACGGCGCGGTTTTTGCTTAAATTAATCAGGAGGTAAACAAGATGGAAATTAAAGTGTTGGGCCCCGGCTGCCCGAAATGCCAGCAAACCGAGAAAGTGGTCAAGGAAGCGATCGCCGATTCCGGCGTGTCCGCCGACATTGAAAAAGTCACCGATACGATGAAAATCGCGGGTTACGGCGTGTTCGGCACGCCGGCGGTGGTGGTGGACGGCGAGGTCAAGTCGGTGGGCAAAATTCCCAAAAAAGAAGACGTCAAATCCTGGCTGGAAAAATAAGGAGAACGCAATGACCGAGACATGTTGCGGAGGTGGAAACCGCAGTTCATGCTGATCGGCGATGATGCCGGCGCATGAAGCCCGCATTCCGGGCGGGGGCGTTCCGGCGAATTAAGAGCCGGGCGTCCTCGCTTCGGGTGCGGCAACGGAGAAGACTGATGCTGCTTTCCGGATACCAAAAAACCATATTCCGGCCCGAATGCAATCCGGCCTTTACGTCCGTACACTGCGTCGCCCGGCTCAACGAGGATGTGAGAGACGCGTTGCCCTACCTCAACGCCGTTCTGGGCGGCGACCAGTATTTCAGCGACCCGCCGGAGGTGATGTTCCATCACCACGGCAGGATCATCAAGGTCGGGGCCCGGGAGATCGCCGTCAACGCCCTGAACGACGAACAAGAGGCGGACCGCATTCTGGAATGGATGAAAAACGAAATCAACGGGGCATGGGAAAACCGGGACGCGATCACGCCTTGTTATTCGGGCAAGACCAAACCCAAGTTGATGGAGATATTGAAACTGCTGCCCAAAACCAACTGCCGGAAATGCGGCCAGCCCACCTGCACGGCCTTTGCCGCCCAGGTGATGGCCGGCGGCCGGGGCGCGGAAGGCTGCCCGGAGCTGGATGGTGATGCCAAAAAGCGGCTTTCCCATTATCTGGCCGGCTTTTCTTTTGACTAAAAGCGCTTGCGCTTCAAATTGCCCTCACGGCGACCGATCGCCGAATGATCGAACCCTCATAACAATCAAAGGAGCAGTATGATTTTCAATGCGACGATGCATCATCGCCGGCCGGCCTGGTTTATCCTCGGGTCCGCCCTCTTGTTGGCCTTGACGGCGTTTGCGGCCGGATACCCCGAAACCGTCCGGGCCGCCACCGTAAAGGAGCGGTATCCCGACATGGACCTGGGCGTTCTGTCCTCCGCTGAGTTGGCCGGTCTGCCCGACGGCGTTTTGTTGGTCGGCGACGGTTTCAGAATCACCCGATCCGATATCCAGGCCATGATCGACGCCCAACCGGAAAATATAAAAGAGCAGCTTGAACAATACACGCTGCTGATCCTCAAAGAGGAAGCCGCCCGACGAGCCCTGGCGAACGAGGCTGAAAAGGCCGGCTTTTCCGGCGAGGGCCGGAATGAAACCGAGATGATCCAGGCGCTGCTCCGGCGCCGGGCCGAAAAAATCGAGGTCGGAGAAGAGGAACTTGCAGCCTTTTACCGGGAAAACCGCGACATGATGGGCGGGGCGTCGCTTGAAACCGTCCGGGACCGCCTTCACCAATACCTGTTGCAGGAAAAACAACAGCAGGCGGTGTCGGCCTATATCGATTCCCTGGGCGAAACCGCGGGGCTCCGCATCGATAAAGACTGGACGGCGACCCAGGTTCAGCGCGTCCGGGACAACCCGGTGGACCGGGCCCGGCAATCCGGCAAGCCGTCCATGATCGAATTCGGCGCCGCGGGGTGCATTCCCTGCGACAAGATGCAGCCGATTCTGGACAAGGTCCGGAAAAAATACGGCGATGGCCTCAATGTGGTCTTCGTCCATGTGCGGGAAAATCCGATCCTCGGATCCCGGTTCGGCATCCGGTCGATCCCGGTCCAGGTCTTCTACGACAAAGACGGCAAGGAAACCTTCCGTCACACCGGTTTTTACGCCGAGGCGGAAGTGATGAAACAGATCGAAAAACTGGGGGTGACGTCAAAATGAAAAAAAAGATTCGAATGGTGCTTCTGGGATGCGCCGTGGGACTGGCGGTCGTCGGCGCGGTGGGGTATCAACTCAGCCTGTCGTCGGCGCCGGACGCATCGGCGCCGGCGCCCGAGGCAACGACGGGCGCCGCCGCTTCGGCGGTTCCGGTCAAAGGGACGGTCACCATGCTGGATCTCGGGGCCACCGAATGCATCCCCTGCAAAATGATGGCGCCGATTTTAAAGGAGCTGGAAAAGGAATACGAGGGAAAAGCGGCCATCGTGTTCATCGATGTCTGGAAAGATCCGGACCCGGCCAGGAAGTACGGCGTGAAGGCCATTCCAACCCAGATCTTCTTCAATAAGGACGGCAAGGAAGTCTATCGGCACACCGGGTTTCTGGACAAGAAATCGATCGTGAAGAAACTCGAGCAACTGGGCGTCGATTCAAACCCGTCCTGATCGCCGTCGCGATCCGAACAAAGAGAGGATTCGTCATGCTGGATAGCATGTTTTTAACCGTAAATCAATGGATGACCGGCGGCATTGCCGTAGCGGCGGCCGGCTGTTTTTTGTGGGGGATGATCAGCGTGTTGTTTTCGCCGTGCCATATGGCCTCGATTCCGCTG
>JAABTM010000401.1 GCA_011389855.1 Desulfobacteraceae bacterium | reverse complement strand
GGAGGGCGATCCGTTGGACCCGTTCAGGTGGACGGCGAATTCCCGGTACCCATCGCCGTCTATATCGAAAAACACCGTCCAAAGCGCGGAATTCCAGGGGTCGCCAGAACTGTAGGCGCCCGGACTGGGGCCGGTGGCGTAGGTGTTGGCGATCTGCTCCACCCGCCAGCGGAAAAAAATTACCTGATTGAAGCTGTCATAAGAATAGTAGATGCTGGGCAACGTCTGGTCGGTGCATCCCGACGAAACATTAACATAGTTCTGGGGCCGGGTGCCGCCGTTAGAAGGGTCGCCGTTCCGGGGATCCTCGTCGGCTGTGACGCTGTGGGAATATGGAATCCAATCTAAATCCGACGGCCAGGCAACCGGAGGGTAGTGGATTGTGCCGCCGGTAGAACCATCGGTGTCCTTCCAGTATGGCACCCATTCATTTGTTCCATCTCCTCCGTCCGCCCACAATTCGCCGACACATCCAAATAACATTGCCAGTAAAATGACTGATAGGGCTACTGCCCGGCGCAAAGCGATATAGTGTTTTTCCATGACAGCGGATATCCTTAGATTTAAAGCGTTGATCTTTCTGAACCGTGGAAGACCTGCGAGGTTTTCAAAACCTCGTAGGTCTAACGGAGAAATCAGGGATCGGACACGTCCTTCTCCTTCCCCCGAACCTTCCCATACAGCTTCTTCAACGTCTCCTCGTCAAACTTCAACCGAATCTTGAAATACGGCCCCCGTGACCAGTAATTGGCGTCGTCGAAATCCTCGTCATAGAAGCCGTCGAAATTGTACCCCGCGCCGACCCAAAGATTTTCGATCACCTTCACGCCGCCTTCCAGTCCATAGGCCAAAGTGTAGGTGTCGGTCTCGTGCTGCCAGAGGCCGCCGGCGTGGACGCCCACGTCGAACCGGTCGTTGATGTCGTAGATGACCCGGCCCCGCAACAGGTCGGTGAAGGAATGGCCGTATTCCGACGCGTCGGTGTATTTTAAAGCGTATTCCCCCATGACCCGCAGCCAGTGGCGGGGGTTGTAGTTGACGTGCCAGGAGCCGATGTATTTGGTTTCGTCGTATTCGTCGTCCCTCAGCTTCCACCGGAACTTGAGCAGATGGTTGAGGGCGTCCCGGGACACCGGCCGGAAGGCCATGCCCACGAGCACGTCGGTCTCGCGGTAGTCGGCGTCGAAATACCGGGCCCGGGAGAGCAGGGTGTAATCCTGGCCCAGCTTGACCGTGCCGCCCAAAGTGAAGACCGACTCGTCGTCGTCCTCCCCGAACCGGACCTCGGCCCGGCCGGTGATCTTGTACCAGTCTTTCTGGAGATAGGTAAACGACACCCGGGGCGCGATGTAGTCGTCCCCGTTGTCGTCGCCGGACACGGTCCGGACGCTTTCGATGCCGCCGTCAACGGTGAAATCGTCGATGTTCAGGAACTGATGCGTCAGGCCCACATGGGCCTGGTTGCGCCAGCCGCTCACCGAATCGTCCATGGCGTATTTGGTGAAGGCCGTGGTGTTTTCCCCGATCCGGGAATCCAGGCCCAGGGTGGTCAGGGACAGGTCTTCCTCGGCCTTCTCCTGGAGTTCCGACTGAAGGTAGGCGGATATGTTGTCCGTGATCCGGTAATCGACGCGGCCGGCGGTTTTGGTGGGATAGACCGTGCTCTCCGTTTCGCCGGAAAGGGACTGGTCCCGGGTCAGGGACAGCCCCAGCCGGTCGAAGGGTTTGAAATGGACGCCCGCGTTGGCCTGGACCGTCTCGTCGGTCCCGGCGTCGGCCGGCTCTTCCCGGTTCCAGCGGGTCCCCACGGACACCCTCAGTTTTTCATGGAGTTCCTGATCCACATGGGCCTCGGCCGTGGTCCGCTCGTTTGTGTCGGTGTTGTTGACCGTCACTTCCGCGTGGATCTGGGTCTTGTCCTCGAAAAACCCGGTCTCGGCCCCGGCGCCGTAGGTTTCGTAGCCCGTGTCCGGGGTCGTGGCGGACATGTTCTGGAACCCGTCGGTCACCTTTTTATAATAGGCGTCAACGGTTGTGTTCTTGCCCGCCTTGTAGGCCGCCGACGCGGCGCCGGCCTCTCCGGAAGTGGCGCCGAAATCGCCGTTTTCAAAATTTTCCGAGGTCACGATCTCGGCCTTGGCCTTGATTCGCCCCCCGTCGTCATAGACCACGTCGGCGCCGTAGAGGTGCTTGTCGCCCTCGGGATGCTCCTCGGTCACGCCCATGGCCCCGACTTTCAGCTTGCCGTCGAAAAATTCCTTTTCGCCCCGGACGCCGTAGATGTAATGATCTTCTTCCAGGTTTTCCGATTCATACAGCACCCGGATAAATTTCGGGTTGAGGGTGTCGTCGAACTGGGTGACGGCCTCCATGAAGATGATCCAGCCGTCTTCGTAGTTGATGTAATAATCGGTGTACCGGTTCAGGCTTTTTTCCGCCAGAACCATCTGATCGTTGTACCGGTCCCGCGTGATGATGGAAACCTTTTCGGAATTTTCCACCAGGTCCCGGTTGACCAGGAAATACGGCCCGGAAATCCCCCGGCCCGGAATGTCTTCCCGGACCATGGACTGTCGGTTTTCGGACGCGAACGCCTTGACCTTGAAGTTTTTCCCCTTTTCCAGGTTGACCATGCCGCCGTTGAGGGTCCGGGAGTACCGGTTGAACTCCAGGTCGTCGCCCATCTCGGTGTTGTAATCGCCGTACATCATATAATGGCGGTCTTTTTCCACCTTGAGAAACAACCGCTCCTTGCTCTGGGTCTCGAAATACTGCTCGGAGTTGTCGCCGTACACCGGATATTTCCCGTCGTCCTCGGTTCCGGGCGTGTTCTGTTTCAACAAGGTGTTTTCGCTGTCCGGCTTTTCGGTGCCATAGCGCAGGGTCACGGTGTAATCCTTGACCGACCCTTTGGCGAAAATCGAGGCTTCCCCTTCCATGTTGGTGTCCCCGCCGCTGTGGTCGAAGGGCATGTCCCCGTCTTCCGGCGGGTTGTTTTTGGCGTCCCCGAACCCGATGCCGCCTTCCATCTTGCCCACCACGATCCAGGGCCGCTTTTCCGGGTAGAAGCGGATGTCGATCTCTTGCTCCATATCCCCGAATTCCACGGTCATGCGCCGTTCCTCGGTGGTGGCCGAAGGCGACAGCCGCACCACGGCCTTGCCGGCCACCACCCGGGCCTGGTGGCCGCCGCCCGCGCCCCGGTACTGGTCTTCCTCGTAATCGAAGATGTCGCCCTTGTCCACCCGCACCGACACATAGGCGTTTTCGCTCACCGGCTTGCCCTTCCGGTCCCGCAGCTCGATGGTGACATACACCGGGGTCTTGCCGTCGGCGGGCGGCTCTTCCGGATGGATGGAATGACCGATGCGCTCCACGTCGCCGCTGACGATGATTTTGCGCTCCCAGGTCTGGTCTCCGGCCGAAAGCGCCAGGATGTTTTCAGATTGGTCGTAGGTCAGGCCCACATAATCGACCGTCAGGGTGCCGAGGCGCTCGTCCCGGCTTTCCTCGCCCACCCGGTCGGCCGGGACCGGCTCGCCGTTGAGCAGCAGCTCGTAGGGGGTTTTCATGGGCACGGAGATGCGGACGTTGCCGTTTTTGGCCGCCTGGACAATGTCGTCCGCCGGGTGGACGATGCCGAATTCAACGGTTTTTTGAAGGGCCTTGACAATGGACTTGTCAGGCGTCGCGGGCGCCGGCGCCTCGGCTTTCATATAAAGGGAAAGGGCCGCCTCCAGGGTGGCGTCATCGGTTTCCGGGCTCGCCAGGTGGATGGTCTTGCCGTTTTTGGTCTTGGCGGCCAGCACGCACGAAACGCTTTCCAGGGGCGCTTCTTTCATGGCGATGAATTTCAACGCCGCTTCAAGGGATTGACCCGCCTTGACCACTGGCGCGGACACGGCGAAAAACCGCCCCTTTTTCTCGATGCCGGCCGCCGGCGCGCCGTTGACCGTGGCCGACCCGTTCATGTAATTGAGGTGATCGGGCAGACCGAGGTACAGCACGGCGTCATAGACCTGGGCCAGGGGATAGGTGTTGTCGACGGTGGCTTCCACCCGGTAGAGGCCGCGCTTTAGGGTTTCGCCCAGTTCCACGGCGGCTTCCGCGCCCTTGCGGCGGGCGGTAATCACCCGGACTT
>JAABTM010000400.1 GCA_011389855.1 Desulfobacteraceae bacterium | reverse complement strand
TGGCGGCCCGCCGAATCGGATCCGCTGACAGGAGGTTGTTTTGAAGATACAGATCGATAACATACCCGAGGAGGGGATCCTCCTCTGGAGCAAGGAAGCGGCCGACGCTTACCCGGTGCTGGCGGACATGGTCCGGGCCGGGGAGTGCCGGTTCGAGGCGCCGATCCACGTCTCCCTCCGGGCCAGGCCGGTCCGGGAAATGATCGAGGCGGAGGGGCAGCTGGAAACGACGGTCCGCCTGCCGTGCCGGCGCTGTGTCGAGTCCTTTGACCAGCCCGTGAAACGGCGGTTCCGTCTCTATTTCACCCAGGAGATGCCGGAATTCGACGACGATGAGGACGAAGAAGGCGCCGAGTTATCGGCCGACGACATCGGGCTGACCCTCTTCAAAGGCGATGCCATCGATTTCACCGACGCCCTCCAGGAACAGGTGGTTTTGGCCCTGCCCAACTGGGCCCTCTGCGGGGAGGACTGCCGGGGCCTCTGCCCTAAGTGCGGCGCCAACCTCAACGCAGAGACCTGCGGCTGCGACACCGAGGTCGAGGACGACCGGTTCGCCGTTCTTAAAAACCTGAAAATCGAGTGACGTGAGTTCTCCGTAAAACAGCCTTCCAGGCTGTTTGAACAGCCTGGAAGGCTGTTCTACGGGTAAGGCGCCTTGGGTTGAAACCCCAGGCTGAACCCATGAAACCGGCTGAAAGCCGGTTATGGCCGTCGCGGGATGGATGGCGGTTTGCAATTCCGGGGCCTCTGCCCTAAGTGCGGCGCCAACCTCAACGCAGAGACCTGCGGCTGCGACACCGAGGTCGAGGACGACCGGTTCGCCGTTCTTAAAAACCTGAAAATCGAGTGACGCGCCGGGGCATAAAAAAAGCAGGGCGGACAACCTCCATGGAGGCGCCGCCCTGCTTTTATTTCAAACTAAGGCAACCGGCCGATTAATGAGCGCCGGTGAAAAGGCCTGCGATGGCGGCCGCCTGCGGATGCGCGTAGATCAGGATCAACGCTACAACGAGCGCATAAATACACAGCGACTCGATCATGGCCAGACCGATCAGCATGGTCACGGTGACCTTGCCGGAGGATTCCGGATTCCGGGCGATCCCTTCGACGGCGGACTTAAGGCCGATACCCTGGGCGATGCCGCAGCCGAAGGCCGCTATGGCGATTCCGAAACCAGCCGCTGTTACGCTCGCGATAAAAAACTGCAGTGCTTGTGCTTCCATCTCTACTTCTCCTCCTTTAAATAAATTGAGATTGTCGTTTGGCCTCTTCCATTTATCCCATTAAACAGCGAAGCCGTAAAAAAACTTGAATATCGATAAAAACTGTTTGGAGAAACTGTTTTGCCGGGTTCAATCAGTGGGCATGCTCCATGGCGCCGGTGAAATACATGATGGAGAGCAGGAAAAAGACGAACGCCTGCACCAGGGCCACGAAAATGCCCAGCGCCATGATCGGCAACGGCGCGAAAAAAGCCCCGGCCAGCAGAAACAGAATTCCCAGCACCAGCTCATGTCCCATCATGTTTCCGAAAAGACGGAAGGAAAGGGAGAGAATCCGGGCCAGATGGCCGATGATCTCGATGGGCATGATGATGGGCACCATCCACCAGACCGGGCCCATGAAGTGTTTGACGTAGGCGGGTCCGTGGTACATGACGCCGATGATGTGGGTGAAGACCACCACCACCAGGGCGCAGGAAAGGGTGGTGTTGAGGCTGGCGGTGGGCGGATAGAAACCGGGAATCAGACCGACCAGGTTGGATATGAAAATGTAGATAAAAACCGTCGAGGCCAGCGGGAAAAGCCATCGGCCTTCTTCGCCGGTCACATCGACCATGAACTCTTCGATGCCGGAAATCAGCACCTCAAAGAAGTTCTGCAGTTTGGTGGGAATCATGCTGACGCTTTTGCCGGCCAGAAATCCGACGACGATTAAAAGCGCCATGACCACCCAGGAGTAAATCACATGGGGGTAAGTGTGGGCGAAATGGCCCAGTCCGATGCCCTCGAACAGCTTGACGAAAAACATGTAGGGATGTTCCACCTTAAATCGCCTCCTTCAGAAAAAGGTTTTTAAACTCCAACAGGGTTGCGAGCATGATACTGACAACCACTACCGAGAGACCTATGAACAGGCCGATGGGATTGACCCAGTGCCTTGAAATCAGGATGAAGATGATCAGACCGCTCACCATGAAGCGGAGATAGTATTTGGCCAGCACCACATGGTGGGACGCCAGATAAGGCGGAGTCAGCGCGTTTTTCAGGGTCCGGTAGAGCAGATGAAAATTGACGGTGACGATGAGGCCGCCGGCGATGATCCCCCAGGCGAAATCCAGCGGCGCCAGAAACAGACCGGCCATGCCCGCCGCGACCAGGATCACCCAGTTGGTCAGGGTCACGAATTTGAGCAGTCGCTGTTGAATTTTCACGCTTCTCCTTCCCCGCTTTCCCCAGAGTCTTAAACCGGAGTCTTAAATCAGAGCCTTAAACCGGCGCCTAAAAACAGAGCCTTAAAGGTCTCTGCTTTTTCGAATGGCCAGCCCGATGTTCCGGAAGCCGGCCACGATGCCCAGGATCATGAAGATGAGCGTCAGCCAGGGCGTGGTGCCGAACACCATTCGATCCAGGTAGATCCCGATGCCCAGGCCGATGAAAATAGAGAGGGATACAGACAGGCCGATGCTGGCGAAATAGGCCATCTCTCTGACAAATCTCGTGGTTTCCCTTTTCATGGAAACGCCCCGCCTTCCATCGGACGACCCGTCCGGCCCGGGGGTCGGAATCGTAGCCCTTTAAAGTCGATGCCTTTACCATGCGGCGCAGGCCAAGTCAATGTAAAATTGCAGACCCAGGCCGTCATCGTTTCAGCCATCCGCCGTCGAACACCGGTCCGTCGCGGCAGACATGACGGTATCCTTTCTCGTCGCCGGCGGTCTCCACCGCGCATCCCAGACACGCCCCCAGCCCGCAGGCCATGACCGTCTCAATGGAGACCCGGGACGGAATCCCGCGTGCCTCGGCGATCCCGGCCACCGCCCGGAGCATGGGCATGGGGCCGCAGGCGCAGATGACATCGGGCGGGGAGATCGCGGCCTCCCGGGCCAGGGGCGCCGTCACCAGTCCGGCCTCGCCGGCGCCGCCGTCCTCGGTGGTCGCGTGGACCGCCATTCCCAGGTCGGCGAACCGCTCCGTGCTGATTAGGTCGTCCGCGCTCCGACCGCCCATGAACAGGGCGCAGGACGCCATATCGACGCCCATTTCCGCCAGGCGCCGCGCCAGAAACGCCAGCGGCGCCGCGCCGATGCCGCCTGCGACCATCCAGACCCGCCGGGCCGAGGCGTCCACGCCGAAGTCGTTGCCCAGAGGGCCCAGCAGATCCACGGCGCCGCCGGGCCGCATCGCCGAGAGCCGTTGGGTGAACCCGCCCACCACTTTATAGAGCAATTCGACGCCGACGGTCCCGTCCGCCGCTTTCACCACCCCATGGATGGAAAAAGGACGGCGCAGCAGCGGCCCCGACCCGTCGGGGAACCGGAGGGTGACGAACTGGCCGGGGCGGGCGTTCCCGTATTCCGGGGGCGCGTCGAGCATCATTCGCCGGCAGCCGCCCCCCACCGGGTCGTTGGCCCGTATGACGGTCTCGGTTTGAATCATCGGGTTCTTGTATCATAAAGGACGGCCGCCGAAAACCGTAAAATGCCCCCAGGCGATCAGATGGACCGGGAATCGGACAGACCACTTGATAAACCGGACGCCATGGGTTAGAATGGGGAAATGATACACAATCGCTCCGTTTTTATAAATCATCGCGCCGCAACAGCCGCCCTGGGGGTTCTCGTCCTTCTGACGACCCTGTTCGCGCTGATGCCGGGGGCCGGCCGCGCCGAACCGACCGGCCCGCCCCTTCCCTTTCAACCCGGAGAGCGTCTGGTCTACGAACTGAAATGGGAGTTCATCAAGGCCGGCGAGGCATCCCTTTCGGTGATGCCCATCGAGACGGTGGACGGACAGCCGGCCTTCCACTTCGTCATGACCGCCGGAAGCGTCCCCTTCATCGACGTCTTTTACAAGGTCCGGGACCGCATCGACGCCTACGCGAACATCGGCCTGGATCACTCGATCTTCTACAAAAAA
>JAABTM010000006.1 GCA_011389855.1 Desulfobacteraceae bacterium | reverse complement strand
CGCCGCCATATCTTGGAACAAGGAGCCTGAACCTGGAAACCTTTGAAAGCTCCTTTTTCAGCTCGTCATAGGCGTAAAGAGAAAACAGAGCGGAAACCACGGAGAGAGTGCATCCGGCAGAAATATTTCCTTTGATTTCGGAAACAACATTTCCCAGAGATTTGTTGTCAAGTATCCCAGTTTGCTTCATTTTCTGCCTATAATCTAACAATGGACATTGTTTGCCTAACGGGCTGGTCAGGGGCGGCGCGCTTTTTGCCGTCCCCTGCACCAGCGAGGTTAGACATTAAGAAAAGCTGTTTTCAAAATCTAAGAGTTTCTCAGATTTTATAACTATGCCTAAATTACTAGGTATACGTGAAACCGCAATAGGCTGCTGCTTTGTAGGAACATTTATAATTTCTATTTCACCAGTTGCTGTGTGTTGTGGTCCCGCATATAGTACCCCTAACAATTTCAATCGTATTCCGCCTAAATTCATTCCTTTTCTCGAAAAATAACCACCTATATTAAGCAGAAGAACAGGAGAACCGCTTGAGCCTGGAAAACATGCGCAGTCGATTAAAAATTCTTTTCTATCATTCCAATCATTTTTAGGATTTGAAGCGGTAATGCCTCTTCGAAAGACCGGCAAATTGTGAACACTATCCCAAATCCCAATGGGATAACCCACCATAGTTATATCATCCATACCGAACATATCATTAAAATCAGCGGCGGCTGGTAACAATTCTTTTGTGAGAGAAATGAAATAGAATTCGGTCTTGATCATCGTTTCGGCCAATGAATGCCGCGGAGCGGCAAAGGCATACAGCCTGGGGTTTCAACCCCAGGAAGGGAGCGACCCCCCCCCAATGCGCCCTGAAGGGGCGCTGGCAGGTGAATGGCCGAAACGATGATCAAGGCCTAGAATTCTTTATTTTGTTCTTTGGCCAAATTAAGAAGAGGCGCTATAGGCATTACGCACAGATCAGTGCTACCATCCGGATGAGGAATCCACCTTTTTTCAAATTGATCAAGCTCGAAAGAGAAATGATCTCGTATAGATGGCTTTCCTGAACCATCTTTTAAGGTAAGTTGAAACCGTCCCTTTGTTGTGTTGGAAACTACATGCTTGTTTGTTACTATAACTGGTATATGAGATCCATCTGCATTTTCTTTTAGCTTAAAAAAGAAACCTGTTCCTGTGCTGACACCGCCATCAGTTGAATCTGCTTCAATTCTTACGGTGCTGTATGAGAGTTGTTCGACTGGTGTAAGATTTTCTTCCATAATGACTCCTGATGTCTAAACCGGCAAGTCAACGGCGGTGCGCTTTTTGTCGTCCCCCGCAGGTTAGGCGTTGTTCACATACGGCAGCAACGTTTGGCCGACCTCTGTCACGACACACTTTGCAATCCCTCCATCGCCAACAAGATGGGCTTCGATAAACCTTGCAGAAATAAGTTCGTTCACAGAGTGGCGAACTCGATTCTCCATGGCGGTGTCGGAAATTTGCTTCGTTTGGGCATATGTTCCTGTGAATTCCATCAACCAATCCGAGGTGACTCTGCTTCCGCTGGCATTAAAGCTGCCCAGCTTGACCTGAGGCCAGGCTCGATAGTCGCTGAGAATGGTCAGTGCTTGGGCCGTGAGACGCTCGATTTGCGCAAGAGCGTACCTGTGAGCCTCGAATAGCTTAATGAAATCGCTGCTCACGATATGTTGCAGGGCGCTCGAAAGGTGGTTAGCAAGTTCGAGATCTGGTGGCGAATCGTCTAAAATGCGTACGATCTTGTTGAATAAAGTGTTCCCCTGCGGGCTCGACAGAAAATCGCGAAGTTGGCTAATGGCTATTTCATTATTCTCGCTGGCCTGTACGTACTGCGCGAGAAGAAACTCCTTCTTTGCCTCTCGAAGGTCTGCATCCACAGATTCGTTCCAGTTTAATATCTCACTGATTAACTCGCCCACTTTAAAAAGGCCAAGCAGCTTATCACGCACTGTCTTTGCAGCCTTTTCGGCTACGATACCCGCCTCCTCCTCCTGCGGAATCTTGATTTCTTTAATTCTCGCTTCAAGGGTCTTTTGCTGAGCTGCGAAGTAGTAATCAGGTGTTGTAAGGATTTCGGACTTGATCAGATTCTTCTCTGACATTCGTTTCCTTTCGTGCGTCTAACCAGTGATTATACGGTTTCCGGCCAACACTCGAAATAAAAGCATTCCTCCCACAAACCAGACTTACCGCTATACGTCAAATTCTTTTCTGCCAACCTCTTTATTTTATTATCCATTCCATTTCATTGCTTGGCAAGATTTTGTCGGTCAACATGCAGAATATTGATTTTATCCGACTGTCGCCTTTTTCCGGCAAAGTCGGGTATTGCGCAAATGTTAATGTTGAACGACAAATGGAAATCAAGCATGATCGACACGTCTGAGAATGTCAACAAAACGCCGGCGTTAAAACAAAAATAATCCCTCTTTTTGGGTAATGATTAACCTTATTAGGTGAATTGCTGGAATCAATATACCAAATTTGATCCCGCCCGACCGCGCGGCAAATGGCGAGCGGCGCCGTTGAATTCGCTTTGTTGGGATATTTCAATAGACCCCGCCGGTCAGCCGTGTTTGCTCTTCCGAGCCGGAGACCCTCGATTTTTTCCCAAACCGCATGCCCTTCCTCCGTGTGGATGTTTTTATGCGTTCAGCTTCTAAACCCGAAAAACTTCTGAATCTTGCCCAGAATCTGGGCCGACAGGGTCTTTTCGGCTTCGCGATCCGAGACGGTTTTGGCGGTGGCGGTGGCAGTGGCCTGTTTCCGCTTGACCAGGACATCGGTGAGGGACCAGGAGATCTCCGGCTGGCGCTCCAAAAGGGGGGAAATGTCCTCCTTGGTGATCTCGTAGAGCAGGGTGTCGGTAACCGCCGCGAGGGTGGCCGTGCGGGGTTCGCCGGTGAGCAGGGCCATCTCCCCGAAGAAATCGCCGGCGCCCAGCCGGGCCACTTCCATGGCTTCCCGTTCGCCGGATTTGGCCCGGACGCTCAGCACGCCCTCGGCGATGACGAAAAGGGAGTCGCCGGCGTCCCCCTGCCGGACCACTTCCTGGCCCGGGTCGTACCAGCGGCGCTTCATCCGTTTGCTGAGATAGATCTTGGCTTCGTGGGAAAATGGGTCGAAGATGTCCATCTCCTGGAGGAGGGAAAGGGGCCGCGCCACCGTCTCCTTTTTGCCTTTTATGGCCATCTGAATCTCGTGGCGCTCGGTGAGGAGCCGGATGCCGGCGTGATGGAGGTGGGTCCAGACGTTGAGCCAGATCATCTCGTTGTGGGCGAACTTCATGCCGTAATCCCGGACCACCACCGAGATGAGGTAGTTGGCGGCCCAGGCCCGGCTGGGGCCGGTCATTTCGTCGGTGAGACCCAGAAACCGGGTGGCCGGGGGCGGGTCGTAGACCACGCCGTCGGTGGCCAGGGCCGCGTTGAGCAGCACCTTCTTCACCCGCTCGGGCTCGTGATGGGGCTCCACATGGACGGTGAAATACTTGAAATAGGTGTCGTTGGGAAAGCTGAAGTTCTCGATGGAGGACTCCGAGGCCTGGCTGTTGGGGATGGAGAGGATCGTCCGGTCCCGGGTCAGGAGCCGGGTGGTGCGCCAGTTGATGTCCACCACCTTGCCTTCGGTGAAGCTTCCGATCTTGACCCAGTCGTCGATGCGGAAGGGCCGCTCCAGGTTGATGGCGATTCCCGAAAAAATATTGGCGATGTTGATCTGGATGGCCAGCCCCAGGATCATGGCGATGACCCCGGAGGTGGCCAGGAGGCTGGTGAGCTTCTGGTCGAAGACAAAGGCCACGATGGCGAACAGGGCCATCATATAGATGATGAAGGCGATGATGTTCCGGACGATATGGGGGATGTCCCGCCCGGTCCGCTCCTCCAGCGGGACCCAGATGAACCGCTCCAGCCCCACGGAGAGAAAATGGGCCGCCGCCAGCCACCAGAGGACGTCGAAAACCGTGCGGACCGTCTCGAAATAAGTCGCGTTGAGGCGCGGCCCCATCTGCTGTAGAAGGTAGACCTCGGCGGACAGTAGCAAAACCGAGGCCACCAGGATCTGAAGCCCCCACAGGATCTTGGATTTGGGGTTCAGCCGGAGGGAGACGACCCGGGGCAGCCGCCCCTTGATGGACTGGGACAAAAAGAGGCTCACCAGGGCGGCGATCAAAAGCATCCACCCGGCCCAGGCTTCCGGGACCTCCCGCCGGAGGGAGAACCGGTCGGGCTTGATGCGGATCCCCACGTTGAACCGGGAGAATTCCAGGGCGCCGGTGGGCAGGTGAAGGTAATCGGGGTCGCCCAGGGAGTCCTTCTCGGCGATGTCCTGGAAGAACCAGGCCCGGGAAATCCGCCATCCTTCCGTGGAGGCCATCACCCCGTTTTCCCGCAGGTTCTCCGCCGGGGAGACGCCTTTTTTCAACCGCATCCCCAGGACGTCCTTGACGAAAATCAGGTTGTTCCGGTCGAGGCCCCGTGGCCGGAACCTGATCCCCAGGATGTGCTGCCCGAAGATGTGCTGGCCGGGCAGAAAATCGGACTGGAAGGGCGCTTTCACATGGTAAAGGTGGTAGACCTGATCCCCCTCGATCTGCTCCCGGACCGGTTCTCCCAGCCGGACCGGCTCCAGGGCGTTAAGAAACTCGATGTTCTTCAGATCGATGTCCCCCCGGTACCGGAACCAGAGGTAGAAATCGATGGTCGCGTTGAAGGTTTCAGGGTCCACGTCGGTGATGGAATTGATCCGGATGCCGGTGTAGACCACGTTGATCTTATAGGAATACCGGCCGTCGAAGAGAAGGATGCGCCCCTCCTTCACGGCTTTGTCGAAATTGGGCACGTCGTTGAGGTTGGGGATGGGGCGGAACTGGGTCATGGCCGAGACGATGTTTTGCCGCCGGTAGACGCCGATGAAGATGGGCTTCTGGGAGTCGCCCTTATCGTCGAAGTAATTGTAGCCCGTGACCCCCTCGATGGCGTCGTAGGGGTTGGTCAGGTTGGCCAGAAACCGGCGGATCTTCTCCCGGTCCGTTTCCACCGTCTCCGGACGCCCGGCGACGCCGGTCTTTTCCAGGGCCGCCACCAGGATCATGGCCGTGTCGTAGGCAAAGGCCGAATGCCATCCCGGCTCCTCGCCGTAGGCGTCCATATATGCCTCCCTGAACTGGAGCCCCTGTTCGTTGGTGGTGTCGAAGATGAGCGGCGTGGTCACGTACATTCCGTCGGTGTAGAAACCGGGATTGGTCCGCTCCTTGGGAAATTCCCTGAAAATATCCCGGAAGGACTCGGAGGAGAAGGCGTCGGGGGCCATGATGGGGTTTTCCACCAGGCTGTCCTTCATCAGCCGGACCAGCCGGGCCCCCTCGGGGGCGTGGGTGGCCAGAAAGATCGCCCCGGCGTCGGGTTTGTACTGGAGTTCGTTGACGATCTGGATCAGGTTCTGGTCGAGCAGGTCGTCCTTCGCATCGAACCCCCACTTGTACTTCACCTCCACGTCCAGGGCCGAGCAGGTCTGCTCGAAGACCTTGGCGAGGTAGGCGCCGTACTCCTGGTTTTCGTGAATTATGCTGGCGGTCTTGTACCCGAAAACCTTGTTGGCGTAGGTGGCCAGAAACCGGCCCTGGGACCGGTCGTTGAAGATGGTGCGGAAATACCAGGGGTTGTCCTGGGTGATCTTGACGTTGGTGGCCGCGGGGCTGACGGCCGGTACCTTGTAGGTCTTGTAAATCTCCCCGGCCCGGATGGAGCAACTGCTGTAGTAATGGCCGATCACCGCCACGGCCCGGCCATCCTCGACGATATCCGCGGCCCGCTTTTCCGCCAGTTCCGGTCTGTTCCGGTCGTCGTAAACGTCGAGGACCACCTGCTTCCCGTTCACCCCGCCCTGGCGGTTGACCCGGTCGAGGTAGAGTTCGATGCCCTGGAGAAAGGCGTTGCCCACGCCGGCGCTCTCCCCGGTCATGGAGCAGGCCAGGGCGATGTGGAGGGCGTCGTCGTCTTTCTGGAAATACGGGTAACAGGCCAGTCCCAAGACGATGGCGATCACCAGAAAGCCGCCGATGACGGACCAGAGATAGAGCCGCTTTGTGTTCATGAGGAGATCCCGCCCGCTGGCCGGGGTTGGCCGGCCGTCAGTCCATGATGAAGGTCCCGCAGCCGAAATGGGTGTACCGGCCGATGTGGATCAGGGATGCCAGTGCCAGCCAGCCCAGGAGCGCCTCCGACACCGGCCGGTCGAAGACCTGGAGCCCCGTCCATCGCCCGGGCCAGGGGTTGGACACCCGGGCCACGTCGTCCCGCGCCACGCAGATTTCCGTCGCCTCCCGGGAGGCGGCCATGAATTCCAGGGCCTCCCTGTCGTTCAGCATCGACCAGAAGGCATCGATATCATAATGGCGCCCGAAAAGCAAAGCGCTCAATCGATGGGTGAATGCCTCCAGGATGTGGCCCGGCAAAGGCGCGTCCGCCGGCGGTTCGTAGAGGCTCCGGCCCGGCTGGAGTTCCACCGGGGTCAGCCAGGCCAGGGAGCGGCGGTTCGACCGGGCTTCGGGATGTTCCGCCCATCCCCGGGCCCATTGATCGGGGGCGGGCCGGTATCCCAGATCGAGCCGTCCCTCCCGGGCCAGGGGGTTCCACCGGTCCCCGGAGGCGACGTAGACCGAATCGACGTCGAAATGGCCCCACAGGCAGTGGGCGTACTGCCGGTCCGGCAGCCCCTGCCGGCCCAGTGTCTCCAGTGCCGGCAGGATCACCTCCAGGAAGAAGGCGTGATCGGCGGCGTCGCCCAAAAGTTTCAATTCCCAGAGAATGGGCTCCCCCCGGCCGTAGTGGCGTTTGTGGGGATAGAAAAAAAGGACCGCGTCGATGGGCCAGGAAATGTCCGGCGGTCCCTGGAACCCCTTGGCGCCCAGCAGCGGGATCCCCCGCCTGGACTGGCTGTTGAAACAGGGGTCCCAGTTGGCCAGGGCTTTCCGCCACGTCCGGGCCTCGGACGTGGGAAGCCCGTCGGCGATGGCTGTGCCCAGGGCCAGGGAGAATTCCACAGCCGGATGGTCCAGGAGCCGGACCAGGGGGGCGGAGACCCTCAGGGCGATGAGATACCGGAGGAGATTAAAACGTATAGACGACATAATCGAGCAAATCGTAGAGGAGCCGGACCTGGGGTTTGGGCCACTGGCGAATCTTCCAGGCGTCGAGCATGTCCCGGGCCTCGGGGGAAAGAAACCCCATGAACCGGCCCCAGTAGAACCGCTCTTCCTGCGGGTCCGTCAGGTCGAACAGCTCGTGGAGCATCTGCTGCCCCTCGGGCCGGAGCAGGGACCGGAACACCGCCGCCATCTCCAGAAACCGGAGAAACTCGGTCGCATCGAAAACGGGGCCGGCCTCTTCGCCTTGCCGGTCCGCGGCAAAGAGATGATACGCATTGGAAAAAAACCGGACCCGCAACATGTCCGCCGGATACCGGGCCTCGAGATGGGCCGCCTTGGCCAGAACGTCCCCCATGCATCCCCTGGGGCTGTCGCCGGTGGTGGGAAAAATCTGGAGCAGCCCCTTGAGGCCGGTCCCGTGGTAGAGGAGCAGTTCCTGGAGCCAGACCTTGAGTGCCCGGCGATCCAGGGCCAGAAGAAACCTCTGGTCGTCCGCCACATGGACGCCGCGGATTTGGCAGTCCGACGACGACGGCGGATGGAGCCGGTCCGGAACCCGGTTGACGAAACCCCAGACAAGGACGGTGCGGCGAACGTGCCCCCGAGCGTCGTGTTCGCCCGTGATCACGGCGTGGCAGGCGGCGCAGTAGGGGGATCCGTCCCCGTCCGCGGGCGGATAGATCCAGCATCGGCGGCAGGGGCGGTGGAACAGGGTCAGGGGCGGCCCGGGCCCGCTGTCCGGACTGAAAAGCTCGGGCCGGGCCGCCGCCAGGTTTAAGGTCGCCAGCAGTTCGCTCCCCTTCCGGCACCGGCGGAGCCAATCATAACGCGCCAGCATCCAGCGTCTTTTTCAGCTTGTCGTGGTGGCGGATGGTCTGGGGATCCAAATAGTCCCGAACCGACAGGGGCCGGCGCCACTGGTCGGCGCTCTCGCCGGCGTACCGCTTGTCCCAGTCGATGAGAAAGCTCTCCTCCGCGATGTGGAGCCGGAGGCTGCCGAAGCCCAGGTACCGGTGGTTGCCCATCTTATGGGCCATCTCCGGTTCCAGGGCCACGCACCAGATCAGCCGCTTCAGCTCCTCTTCCATCAGGTTCCAGAACCGGATCGTGAACCGGGCCCGCTCGCCGGGCATCAGGGCCCGGAAATAGCTGGCCTGGACCGTGTCCGGCGAGAAATCCGTCTTTTCGTCGGCCGCCGGCGCCAGCGGCGCGTGGGGAAAGATACGCCACTGGCCGTCGATGAAGGTGGGGTCCGCCTGGCCGCCGGGGGTCTCTTTCCATTGACCGCCCTTGAACCGCCATCCGCCATAAGGATAGGGAACCTTGAACCAGACCGGTTCTTTTTGCGGGGCGTCGAAAAGGGCGGTGGTCACGGAGACCCGCCCCATGAGGGCCTGGTTGGGGCCGTCCCCCACCCAGCCGAAGAGGCTCTCGGCGGGGTTGAGGCGGCCGATGGCCCCGCTCTCCTGGCGGGAATCGGTGGCGATGGAATAGATGTGGCGGATCATCCCCTTGAGGCTCCGCCCCGGCAGCGCGTATTGCCGGTCGCTCTCCCGCTTGGCCGCCTCGGGGGGCGACATGGAGAAGAAATCCCACCCGTTGACCCTCTGGCCGTCCAGATCGGCGGTGAAGGAGGGTTCGCCGCTCTCCCGGACGTTCATGGGGGTGAGGAGTTCCGCGTCCACGGTGAGCGTGCCGCAGTATCCGCCAAAGGCCCGGTGGGAAATGAACCCCTCGTTGGCCACCGGCGGGGTTTTGGAGACGCCCTTGCCCTCGGTCGCGATGGGCTCGGCGGGCTTGAGGGCCGATTCCGCCTCGTCGCCCTCCAGGACAATGGCGCGCCACGGGCCCGAGGGCTTCGTGGGCCGGTCTCCGAACAGCGTCTTCCCGACCCCCGACGGGTCGCCCGCGAGCCACTGGAGCCGGGAGACCGAGCCGGCGGTCCAGCCGAAACCGGCGGTCTTCTCCCCGCCGATGGGGATGTCCCCGCGCCGGTAATCGTCGATGAGATGGAACAGGATGGAGAGCATGTCCGGATCCCCTTCCCGGATGTCCTGGATGTCGAGCCGCGCCCCGAACTTGAGAGCCTTGCCGTAGGCGTAAAGATAGTCGTGCTTGGCCGATTCGATGGGCTGGCCGGTGGTGGGGTTCATCTTCACGCCGTCCATGGAGCACCAGGCGCTGTCCGGGGCGTCGGGGTCGACAAGGTAGGCGTCGGAGAAAAAGACCATGCCCCGCCGGCCCTGGGCGCCGAAGAGCCGGGTCAGGGCCTCGTCGGTCTTCCGGGTTTCGCCCCACAACGTCTTGAGGGCCTGTGAGGCCCGCTTCCGGAAGGCCCCCTTGAGGGTGCCGCCGGGGATGTAGATCTCCCAGGCCCCTTTTTCCGACTGGGACGGGGCCCAGGACAGCATCCGCATGAAAATCGTGTCGTAGGGCTTGCCGTATTTTTTCGAGATCTCCCGGTTTCCCGGTCCGCCGGCCCGGAAGTCGATGTGGCGGGGCTGGGCCAGCTCCTGCCGGGTCCGGTCCCGGTAGGTCTTGAGGAATTCGATCTGGTTCTTGTCGTTGACGATGCTCTTGTTAAGGTTCTGGGCATTGAGCATGTGGCGGAAGCGGACCCGACTGTGGGCGTCGAGGAATTCCCGCCAGGTGGCGGAGCGAATCCCCTCGGGGGGCATGCCGGGATCGTTCCACTGGTATTCGGTGATCTTGCCCTCCTTGAGCAGGGTCTTGATCTGGAGGTGCTCTTCCCGGGACTTGATCTCGGCATCCACCCAGGCGTCGCTCTGGAGGAGCTTGACCTGCTGGTCCACCTGTTCGTGGAGCCGGGGCAGCGCCGAACTGATCGCCGGGGTCAGCTTTTCGATGATGGCGTCCTCGTTGTCGAGGATGTCCTTCAGATCGTCCCCCAGCTTTCGATCCAACCCCAGACCGTCGGCCACCTCACGCCAGGCGTCGCGGTTCAGATCCTGCTGTTCCATCTTTACATGCTCCAGCTGGGCCGTCACCCGCTTGGACATGTTGGCCTTCTTGCCCAGGGCCTCGGCGAATGCCGCGTCGGCCGCTTCTTCCGAGGGGAACATCTGGCCGGCGAAGGGCTTGATCTTGTTGAGGAGCTTTTTGGTCAGGGCGTGCTTGCCCTTGCTCAGCTTGGAGATTGCCGCCTCGGGCAACAGGTGGCCTTCGGCGCTGCCGGCGGACTGCTCCTTGAGCCAGATGGCCACGATCCGGGGCAGGAATTCCGCCAGCTTCCCCTTCCAGTCGTCGGTGCTGAGGATGGCCCCGCCCAGGACCATCTCCAGCCGCTGGCGGATGGAGGCCGGGATGTCCTTCATGGCCTCCACCAGAAGCCGGCCTTCGATGGCCGGGAAGGCGGCGGTGTGGGGGTCGATCTTGCCCCAGTTCCACCCCACCAGGAGGGGGTTTTCGGCGTCGAAGGCCAGGTCGATCCGGAGGTGATTGGCCCCGGCCGAGAGTTTCGGCGGAGTCTCCGGCGCTTTGATGGGGAGATCCGTCAGCAGCCGGAGCCGACCCAGCCCCTTGCTCTTCCCGGCGCCGAACCAGAACCGGCCCTCTCTGAGTTCCTGGAGAAGATAGTAGATGCGGCTCCGGTTGCCGTCCTTGTCCAGGAGGTCGTCGGCCACCTCCAGGGAGAAGTCGAAGACGCTCTTTCTCAGGATCGTCTCCATCTTGTAATTGGCGTTGGCCTCGGCGGCCCACCGGTCTTCGTTGAGGCGGATGCCCATGCGCATGTCGAAGAAATTGTTCCGGGGGTAGCTGTCTTTCTGGAGCTTGCACTCCACTTGGCGGATGAGCCCGCCGGGCAGGGCGGCGCCGTAGAGCCGGCGCCAAAGTTCGTTCAGCAGTCCGATGTTCTTGCCGTTCTTGGACTGGCCGATGAAGGCGTCCATGAGTGACTGAGCCGTTCCCCCCACCTCGCCCGCCAGGGAGACGAGGCGGTGGGATCCGTCCCCGTCCCGGGTAAACAGGGTTTTTCGGGCGTTGCCCCGGTAGATGGGCGATTCGGCTAAAAGTTCTCCTTTGATCCGCATGGCGTTCCTCCGTGTTGATAGTCGTCGCATGATTCGACAGCAGCCGTTTTTTTGGGGAAAAACTGTATCATATCCGCGGAAGGATCACAAACGGAATTCGGGCGTGGGGCGTTCAAGCGGAGAGATGGCGGGGTTCGGAAAAAGAACCGGCCGGCGATATTTCAGGCATCGCCGGCCGGAGGGGGCTTTCAGGGTCTTTTCGCCGCAGGCTATTTGGCCTTTTCCGACGTTTTAGACGCCGCTTTTTTGGGCGCTTTAGCCACCGGTCGCGGGGTCTCTTTCGTTTCGGCATTCGGCGTCGGTTTCGGTTTTTTGGCCGATTCGGCGGCCCGGGCCGCCGCCTGGTCGAGGGCCTTGTCGAGATCCAGGTGGTAGCGGACCGGTCCCCGGAATTCCTGGTTGTCGCCGAACCGGGTGTGGAGGGCGTACTCGGATTTGGGATCGGACCAGGAGGTGGCCATGGCCACATGGCCCTTGGGGAAGGGGGAAATCTCCACGTCGATGTAATCCCGGGGCGCCAGCGCGGTTTCCTTTTCCACCAGGTCGTCCCGCTCGCCGTAGCAGATGAGCCAGGGGATGTTCTTCTCCGCCAGCCGCTTAAGGTTGAGGGTCCGGCCGAAGAGTTTCACCGGCAGGACTCCGTCTTCCGTAATCGGGGTGTTGTAGGAGGCGAAGCTCATCTCGGTGATGCAAAGCGGCAGGTCCGTCCGCTCGTAGGTGAGCCAGTAGTTGAGGGCCAGGGCGGTCTTGCTGATTTTGGGAACCTTCCCCTCGCGGGGGCCGACCATCATCATGTCCCGGTAGAAGGCCACAATGGGGGCCTCGTTTTCGATGGACTTGAGCTTGTAGACCCATCCCATGAGTTTGCCGTCGGCCACCTGGTTGCCGTTTTCCAAGGTTTTGGTCCCGTAATCCAGATCATTGAACCGCTGGGGCAGGCTCTGGAGGAAGGCCGCCAGCCCGCGGCTCCGGGTCCCGTCCATGGGGGACACGCAGGTGAGCAGGGCGTCCACGACGCCGTCCAGTTCGCCGGAGAGGAGGTTGCACACGGCGGAAAATCCACCCTGGCAGTATCCGTTCAGCGTCACCGGCTTGCCGTGGCGGGCCATGATCTTCTCGCAGAAAACCCGGGTGTCCAGGGCGTCGTCCTCCCCCGTCATGGTCTGCAGGGCCGGGGTTTCGGTCACTTTTTTGAGGATCCGGATATACGTGGGGATTCCCAGATTGGCGTAGCAATGGGTATAGCTGCGGTCATCGCCGGGCAGAAATCCGAGGATGTTGGCGCCAAGCACATAAGGGGGCAGGATGAGGATCGGTTTGGCGCTGTCGTCGGTCCGGACGCCGGGGTCCGTCGGCGCGATCTTGTAGACGTAAAACCGATCGGATTCGACGAAGAGTTCGTGGTTTCCCCGTTCGAAATGGAAGCCGTACTCGGGTTCGATATCCCGGATGGCCTGGGGGTAGACGTTGGCGACCCGGTCCATCATCAGGGCCTGACGGGCGAAATACGCCTCCAGATCCTCGCCCTCCCCGCCTTTTCCGGTCACCGTGTTGAAGAGGGCCGCGACGGCGTTTTTCATTTCGCGGCCGCCCATGTCGTTGACGGCCCGGATGCTGGCCATGAGATTTTTGAGGGCGATGTCCTGGTTGAACTCCGCCAGTTCCATATGGGAAAGGAAGGACTCCCACGGCGTGGTCGTCGTCATCCGCTCTTTTTCCGCCCGGGCTAAGTACTGGGTCGAGAGAAGATAGGGGATCATGAACTCGGCGGCATACCGGCTGAAACCGGCCCAGAAATTCTGAACCGCCCCCATCTGATGGGCGGCGATGTTGAACGGTTTCATGAGGGCCGCTTCCATTTCTTCCGAAAAACCGGGATCCGAGCCCTCCGTCGGCTTTGGTGTCTTTGCCATAAACATCTCTCCTTCTGTTGCGCCGATTGTCCGCAGCGTCTTTTTCGCGGCCCCGGCCGGCGACACTAGGTCGCGGGCCGGCGTCGGATCTATTTTTTCGCGGTTTCGTTTTCGGCGAAAAACTCCTCGACCTTGCTGAAATTGTCTTCCACGGTCTTCTTGAAGCTTTCGCGACCGGTCTTGTACGCCTGAATCCAGTCGTTGATCACCTTCTTGCCCTCGGACGGCAGCCATTGGGCCTGATCCAGGAACGCCCCGGTCATCTTTTCGCCCTGTTCCTGTAGCGTGGTCATGGCGTTGAAGGAATTGTCGAACGTGGTCTTCTGAAAGTCGATCATCTGTTTAAACATCTTTTTCTGATCCATGGTCATGTGGGTGCGCCTTTCTTTCCAAAATTAAATATCCGCGGTGGATGCCGGCGCCGTCGGGTTCAGAGGGAAACCGACTATTTGGCTTTGAACATCTCCTCCATTTTGTCGAATCCTTCGTAAACGGCCTTTTTGAAATCCTCGCGGGCCTTTTTGTAGAAGCCGATGGCGTCGCCCATGGCCTTTTTGTTCTCCTCGGGGACCCAGGAAAGCTGCTTCATGTAACTTTCGGTCATCTGCTCGGTCTGGTCCAACACCATGGACATGGCGTTGAAGCTGCTGTCGAAGACCGTTTTCTGAAACGTCACCATCTGCTGGCCCATCTTGCCGGGTTCCATCATCTTTTACCTCCTTTGTTGGGATGTCAGGGATTCAATGTCGCGGTTCGAACCGCGTTCGTCATTCTTAAGAGCTATAATAAACCCACGGACGCCGGATGTCAAGGGAAAAATGATGCATTGCACAAATCACAAATCCGCGCTTAGAGCGGCGGGCTTAGCCGTATAATCAGCTTGACAATTAGGCGTTTAAATGAAAACATACCATTTGGCTCTTTAATTTATAGGGCCGATTTGGTGCAATGTAACATGACGGCCGCGCCGTCGGCGGACGGCGGCGCATACGCAACGAAGAGGAATCGTCCATGGATTCAAACAAGGTTACCCTGAAGAAATATCCCAACCGGCGTCTTTACGATACGGAAAAGAGCGCCTACGCCACCCTCAAGGATGTCGCCGAGATGATCCGGGAGGGGCGGGAGGTGGAGGTCTTCGACGTCAAGACCGACGAGGAGGTGACGGCCTTCATCCTCACCCAGATCATAATGGAGAACGCCAAACGCCAAAACAGCCTCTTGCCCGCGCCCTTTCTCCACCTGGTCATCCGGTTCGGCGAAGATCTGCTTAGCGAATTCTTCGAGAAATACCTGGAACGGGCGATCCAGTCCTATCTGGCCTACCGGAAGAACATGGACGAACAACTGCGCATCTGCCTTGAACTGGGGATGGACCTGTCCTCGCTCACGAAGCGGATGGTGCGGGACCGCCCCGGTTTTCCGGACGTTTTCGAGGCCGCCGGCAAACGGGCGCCGGCGCCCGGATCGGATAAAAATTTAAAAAATTGATTTGAAATAACAGAATGAATGCCCTATCATAAAATCAATACTGATCAGCACATTCCGCCACCCACAGCCAACAGACGGAGTTCGATATGGCAGACGAGAAGAAGAGGCCGGAAACAGACCCGATGTCATTTTTCGCCGACTGGATGAAATCCGCCGTCGATTTCTGGGGGAACATGGCCCCGTCGTCCCCCGACCCCGCCTGGAAGGCGCACAAAACGTGGGAATCGAGCGCCAGGGTGTTTCAGGCCCTGCTGTCGTCCCTGGCCGAACCCGACGGCATGGAGGCGGCCCTGAAGAGCGCGGGCATGGCCCCCGACTTCGCCATGGACATGGCCCAGCAGACCCTGGACGCCTGGATGACCTTCAACAGCGAATGGATGGATCGGGCCTCCCGCATCGGTCAGCAGACCAAGGCATACTCCTTCGAGAACATCGACCAGGAGATCTTCAAAGCCTTCCGGGAAATCTACGAAAAGGAATTTCAGAAATACCTCCAGGTTCCGCCCCTGGGCCTGACCCGCTTCCAGCAGGAACGCTTCAACCGGTATCTCGACAAGTTCACCCTCTACCAGACCGCCTTAAACGAATTTCTCCAGATATTTTACATCCCCATCGAAAAATCGCTGCTGGCGATGCAGGAAAAATTCGAGGAGATGGCCGACAAGGGAGAATTGCACGACGACGTAAAGAGCTATTACCGCACCTGGATCAAGGTTCTCGAAGGCCACTACATGACCCTCCTCAAGTCGCCGGAATACACCCAGGTCATGACCCACACCATCGATGCCCTCGTCCAGTACAAAAAAGCGCGGGAGGAGATGCTCAACGACATCATCAGCCAGTTTCCCATTCCGACCCAAAAGGAAATGGACGAACTCTACAGAGACATCTACGAGATGAAAAAACAGATAAAGTCGCTCACCAAAAGACTGGAGGCGTCCGCCGGCGCGCCCCCTAACGCGAAAGGAGGCGGGACATGACTCAATCCAAAATCGCCGTCGATCTCATCCTGAAAAACCTGGCCGAGAGCACGGAAAAGACCAAGGACCGGGCCCGGAAAGCCTCGGAGGTGCTGTTGGGGGATCTGGAAACCGATCTGGCCACGACCCCTTACGAGGTGGTCTACAAGGAGGATCGGGTCAAGCTCAAGTACTACCGCCCGCCCGAACCCAAGGGAGGGACCCCGCTGCTGGTGGTCTACGCCCTCATCAACCGGGAAACCATGCTCGATCTTCAGCCCGGCCGAAGCGTCGTCCAGACCTTTCTGGACAATGGGCTGGACGTTTACATGGTCGACTGGGGCTACCCCACCCGGAAGGACCAGTACCTGACCATAGACGACCATGTGAACGGCTACATGGACAACGCCGTGGACTTCATCCGAAAGGCCCACGGCCTGGAGCAGGTCAATCTCATGGGCATCTGCATGGGGGGCGCCTTTTCGGTCATCTATTCCGCCCTTCACCCGGAGAAGATCCAGAACCTCATCACCACCGTGACCCCCAGCAATTTCGACACCGACAAGGGGCTGCTCCATATCTGGATGAAAAGGACCTCCGCCGACCGGATGGCGGAGTGTTACCGGAACATGCCCGGCGACCTCATGAACCTCGGCTTCCTCCTGCTCAATCCGGCCCGGCTGATCATCGACAAATACGTCGGGTTCATGGAGAACATGGACAACCGCGATTTCGTTGAAAATTTCGTCCGCATGGAAAAATGGATCTTCGACAGCCCGGACGTTCCGGGCGCCACTTTCAAACAGTTCATCGAAGACTGCTACCGGAAAAACCTCCTGATCCAGAGCCGGCTGGAGGTGGGCGGTCAACGGGTCGATTTAGAGAAGCTCACCATGCCGCTGCTCAACATCTACGGCCGGTACGACCACCTGGTGCCGCCCGAGGCCTGCGACAAACTCACCGCCGCCGTGGGCAGCGAGGACACCGAGGACCTCTGCCTCGACACCGGCCACATCGGCATCTACGTCAGTTCCAAATTTCAGCGGGAGTTCGCGCCCAAGATCGTCCAATGGCTCGGGGAGCGGGAGCGGACCGTTTCCGCTCCGAAAAAGACGAAAAAAGCCGCCGGATCCAAGGGCAAGGGGAAAAAAGGGCAAAAAACGGACGCCGCCGCTTCCGAGCATCAACAGGCCGGTTAACGCGCCAAGGGTAAAGGAGACCGATAATGGCAAAAAAGACCGATTACTTCAGGACCTTCTGCAAGATCAGCAAAGCCTTTGGCACAACCCTTAAAAAAGACCAGTTGCTGGATCTCATCGTCCAGAGCGCCATCGACAGCCTGGACGCCAGGGCGGCCTGCCTCTTCATGGCCGACGAGGAAAAGGGGGTGTCCGTGCCCGCGGCCCAGAAGGGACTGTCGGAAGACTACCTCCACGCCGAGCCCATGAAGATCGAAACCGTCGTCAAGGATCTCATGGCGGCCGGCGGCTTCATCGCCTTTCCCGACGCCGCGTCGGACCCGCGGCTGGACAACCACGAGGCCAAAAAAAAGGAGGGCATCGCCTCCATCCTGGTGGTGCCGGTCATGGTGGAGGGCAAAGGCATCGGCGTCCTCACGCTCTATACGGCGGAGCACCGCGAGTTCTCCGACGACGAGGTCGCTTTCCTCCAGGCCCTGGCCGATCAGGGGGGCATCGCCATCCAGCACGCAAGGCTCTACGAACGCATCGACCGGAACGCCGATCTATACTTCCGCCTGGCCGACAACATCAACTCCAGCCGGGAGCTGAAACAGATCTTCCACACCCTGTCGGCTGAAATTGGGGATGCCTTCGCCATGAAGGCTGTCTCCATCCGCCTCTACAACCCGAAAACCGGAATGATGGACCTGGCGGCCAGCCACGGGCTGAGCGAGGCGTTTTTGAAAAAGGGATCGATTTCCGCCGACAAAAGCGAGGTGGTGACCCAGATCCTGGCCGGGGAAACGGTGGTCATCGAGGATGTGGGCAAGGATCCGCGGCTCCAGTACCCGGAGGAATCCAGGCGGGAAGGGATCGTATCGGCCCTGGCCGTTCCCATCCAGTCCCAGAACAAGATCATCGGAGAACTGCGCCTCTACAGCGCCGTCAAACGGAAATTTCCCGACCACATCGTCAAGATGCTCACCGCCCTGGCCCACCAGGGGGGCGTGGCCATCGAAAAGGAAAAACTCCTGAGCCGCATCCGGATGAACAGCGAGATCTTCAACGATCTGGCCGTGGCCATGGATTCCACCCTGGACGTCAAAAAGATCCTCCATATCCTGTCGTCCGACGTGGCGGAGGTTTTCGGCGTCAAAGGCGTCTCCATCCGGCTGCTGGACGAGGAGAAAAAGACTCTCCACCTGGTGGCGTCCTACGGCCTGAGCGAAACCTACCTCGACAAGGGGCCGCTTTATGCGGAAAAGGGAATCTCGGAATCGCTCAAGAACAAACCCGTGATCGTTCGGGACGTGAGTCAAAGCGACGATATCCAGTACCCCCAGGAGATGCTAAACGAGGGGATCCTCGCTCTTCTTACCGTGCCCATCAACGCCCGGGAGGGGGTCATCGGCGTCATGCGGCTCTACAGCGAACATCCGCGGGATTTTCCCGAGGACGATGTCATTTTGGCCATGGCCCTGGCCCACCAGGGAGGACTGGCCATCCAGAACGCCTCCATGTATCTCAAGCTCCAGGAGGACAAAAAGGATCTGGAAGAGGATATCTGGAGTCATCGGTCCTGGTTCTAAACGCCTGGCGCGATCAACGCGTTTTTTCATCAATTGAATGCCGCGAAGCGGCAACGGCGTATAGCCAAAGGTTTCAACCCCTGGAGGAAGGAGTAGCGGAATGCTCGGAAAAACCATAGACCGGATCAACGTCGGCGACGCCGAAACCTTCACAAAAACCGTATCGGAAACGGACGTCTACCTGTTCGCGGGGGTGACCGGGGATCTTAACCCGGCCCATATCGACGAGGCTTACGCCGGCGGCACATTCTTCAAGACCCGCATCGCCCACGGCATGCTTTCGGCGGGCTTCATTTCGGCGGTCATCGGCATGAAGCTTCCCGGCCCCGGAACCATCTACATGAAGCAGGAGATCAAATTCCTGGCCCCGGTCCGCATCGGCGACACCATCACCGCCCGGGCCGAGGTCATCGAGATAAACGGCGAAAAGAACCGCGTGACCCTGCGGACCACCTGCGCCAACGGCGAAGGAACCCTGGTGGTGGATGGGGAGGCCCTGGTCAGCCCGCCCAAGGCGCCGACGCCTCAAAGCTTTGGCGGGTAAATGCGACGCGCCGGGAGGCGGGGAACGACCGGCCTAATCCGCCTCGTTTTCCAACGACGTCGGGGCGTTGTCACCGTATAAACGGCCGAGACTGCCCATCAGTTCCTGGAACTGCTCGGTTTGCCGCTGGAGGATCTCCTGGAAGCCCTGAACCGCCGCTTCCTGCTCTTCCTCGCCCGGCGGCTTTTCCGCGCTCAGCATCCGGAGGTGACGGATGGTCTCCTCCTGTTCGGCGGCCTTTTCCTTGAGGGCTTCGTATTTTTTCACCAGCCGGAGATGATCCGCCTTGGGAACCACCCCCATGCCGTCGAGAAGCTCGCCGTAGGATTCGAGGAACTGTTCGTTGGCCTTATGCCACTGGGCCGAGGCGTCGGGTTCCTTCCGGGCGTCGTCCTTCACGCCGTAGGCCTGCTTCATCATGTCCGTCAGGTCGGGGAACCCTTTAAAACCCCGGGAAAGCCAGCGGTCCATGTCGTCCATCCGCCGCTGTCCACTGGCCACGCTGAGAAGGAAATTGCCCCACCATTCGAGAAAATTTTTATCCATGCACGGTCCCGCCTTTCTGTTCTTTCAGGGAAATACAGGGAGTATATCACACCTCGGTGGGATATATGAAGAAAAAAAACGGCCGCTCGGGGATAGCATCTAAACGGGAACGGCGCCCACCCGCACCCGCCGAAAATGCATCAGATAATTGACGTGGTGGTTGCCGCCCAGCGAGTACCGGCGGAGGATCGGATTGTAGTGCATGCCGGTCAGGTCCGCGCGTGCCAGCCCCGCCCCTTCCGCCCAGGCCGTCAGCTCCGACGGTTTGATGAACTTCCGGTAGGCATGGGTGCCCCGGGGCACGAACCCCAGGATGTATTCCGCCGCCACGATGGCGAAGAGAAAAGCCTTGGGGTTCCGGTTGAGGGTGGCGAAAAAGACGTCCCCGCCGGGCTTGACCAGCTTCCGGCAGGCCGCCGCCACCGAATCGGGCCGGGGCACGTGCTCCAGCAGCTCCAGGCAAGTCGCCGTGTCGAAGGCCGCCGGATGGGATGCGCCGAAGTCTTCGGCCGTGGACCGGCGGTAAGCGATGTCCAGGCCCGCCTCCCGGCGGTGGGCCTCGGCCGCTGCCAGGGGGGCGCGCCCCATGTCGATCCCCGTCACCTCGGCCCCCAAGCGGGCCATGGCCTCCGACAGAAGCCCCCCGCCGCACCCCACATCGACGACCCGCTTTCCCGCCAGTCCACCGGACCGGTTGTCGATATACCCCAGTCGCAGGGGGTTGATGTCGTGAAGGGCCTTGAGGGCCCCGTTCCGGTCCCACCAGTAACGGGCCGCATCCTCGAATTTGGCGATCTCGGCCGGATCGACATTGAATGGATCGACATTGAGCGGATCGGCATCGAAGAAGTCGGCGCCGGGCATGTCGATGACGTCCGGCGCGGGTCCGGCGTTGTGATTCGGGTCGGTTTTTGTCATAATGGCCCTCGGACGTTTATGGAGAAGGGGAAAAAGGCGTGGACATTCTGGGGATGACCTTTGACGATCTTGCAGCGGAAATGGCCGCCCGGTACGGAAAGGGACGATACCATGCCGCGGCCCTCTGCCGGGAAATCCACCGGAACGGAAACCCGGACTGGCATCGCGCCGACGCCTTCCGGGCCTCGCCCGGGCTCACACGGCGGTTGATGCGGGATCTGGATTTTCAGACCGGGCAGATCCTTCGCAAGCAAACCGAAGGGGACCTGGTCAAGCTGGCCGTGGGCCTTCGGGACGGCGAGACGGTGGAATCGGTGATCATCCCCATGGCCGCCCGCACCACCCTGTGCATCTCCAGCCAGGCGGGATGCCGTATGGGGTGCCGGTTCTGCGAAACGGGCCGGATGGGCTTGCGCCGGAACCTGACGGCCGGGGAGATCGTGGGGCAGGTCTACCTGGCGCGATCCGTGCTGGGATATCCGGTGGGCAACGTCGTCTTCATGGGGATGGGGGAACCCCTGGACAACTTCGCTTCGGTGCGGCAGGCCGTCCGGGTGCTCGCCGGCGACCACGGGTTCAACCTCGCCCGGCGCCGGATCACCCTCTCCACCGCGGGGCTCGTGGACGGCATCCGCCGGCTGGCCGACCCGGACGGGCCTTTGCCCCGGCTGGCGGTTTCCCTCAACGCGTCCAACGACCGGATCCGGTCCCGGATCATGCCCGTAAACCGGGTTCATCCCATGGCGGATCTCCGTCGGGCCCTGCTGGCCTATCCCCTGGATCCCAAGGGAGCGATCTTCGTCGAGTACGTGCTCATCAAAGGGGTCAACGACCGGCCCGAACACGCCGACGAACTGGCCGACTTCCTGAGCCCCCTCCGGGTCAAGGTCAACCTGATCCCCTGCAACCCCCGGTCGGATCATCCCTTCGGGCCCCCCGCCCCCGAGGCCGTGGAAGGATTCCGGGAGCGACTGACGCGCCATAAAATATTTGTCCGCGGGCGCGCCGTCAAAGGGCGAAACGTGATGGCCGCCTGCGGACAATTGGGCGGAAATCTTTAGAAACGGCTATTTCGCGTGGCACTTGGAACAACTGGTGGGGGCCGCCCGGGTGTTGTTCTCCTTGTTGTAGGTCATGTGGCAGTTCTTGCAATTTTGATGGAGCGCCTCGGCGTGGTATTCCCGCTCTTCGACGTCGCTCAAATCCGGGGCGTCCTTGCCCTTGGGCGGTTCGCTGGGCTTGGTGTGGCAATCGATGCACTTGGCGGCGTCGTCGCCCACCTGCAGGTCGTCCAGGGGTTCGCCGTCCTCGTTGTGGTGGCAATCTCCGCACCCGGTCATGTAATCGACCACGTGCTTTGCGTGGGAGAATGCGACGATGGGCTTGGTGTGCTCCGGATAGGCCTCGGTTTTCAAGGCGATGGTTTTGGGAAACGCCGCATCGTCGGCGGCGGCGACGGCCCCGGCATACGGACTCTTGGGCTCTTCCGGTTCAGCAGGAGCCGCGCTCTCCGCCGCGACGGCCTCCGATGCGTACATCTCGACTTCTCCCTCGCCGTGGGGCGCGGCTTCGGGACCGACCACGGCCGGCCGGGTGTAAAAGTCCGGAAAAGGATGATCGACGGCAATGGAAACGAACAGCGCCAGCACGATCGCCACACCTCCGGTGATTAACAGTACGGATTTTTTGTCCATGTAGAACCTCCTCTTTCCTGCCTTATTCCGTTATATTCATCCAAAACCCCGTGGCGGAGGGCGACCGCCGCATTGACCGGTTTAAAAAGAGCCCTTTATAATAAAATGGAATCGTTGTCAAAAACTTTATCCATCCCGACCCGTTCCCGCCGCTTCGCCCGCGTCTTTACAACCTCCGGCCGAACTGATATAAAAGAGTTTTGAACAGACCGATGCTCCGCTCTGCGCCGACCATCCAACGAATTGAAAACACACAGGCAAGGCCATGCCAAGACATCTTCAAATCCCCCAGAAATTCACCGCCGTCCTGGTTTACGGGCGGCTGCCCCTGGTCTTCGGGGGCCTGCTTTGCGCCCTTGCCGTCATGTGGACCCGCAGCCCGGAGGTCTACACCGTCGGGGTGATCCTGCTGATCATCTCCATGAGCTTCGACATCGTGGACGGCTGGTTCGCGGCCCGGTTCACCCCCCATCCCACCCTGGCCCATCTGGCCGACCGGATCATGGACAAGGTGGTCTTCGCCACCATCTTCCCACTGGCGGCGGTGGGCATGATGTGGCGGCTGTCCCACACCCCGGCGCCGAGCCGGCTCCAGATGCTCCACACCATTTTCGTGCTGATCATCTGCATCGTGGTCCTGTTCCGGGACAATTTCGCCCACTTCATCCGCGGGTTCGCCGGCCCCAGGGGGCCCGAGCCGGAGCCCAGCGAATTCACCCGGCTGCGGACCGCGGTGGCCGCGCCGGTGGGGGCGCTGCTCTACGCCCACGCCTTTTTCGTCCCGGAGGGGCCCACGTCCTTTGTCTACTACGCCTTCTCCTGGCTGGGGAACCTGCCCATCCGGGTGCTCTTCTTTATCGAGATCATCTTCCTGATCATCAATTTCGGCTCCATCGCCCGGTACTGCCGGAAGTACGGCGCCCCCTGCCTGGACGAACTCTGCCTGGGAGACGAGATGCTCCGCCGGCGGATACTTTCCGTCTTCCCCAACGCCCTGACGGTGATGAACGCCGTCATGGGGCTTCTGGCGGTCTTTTTCGCCTACCAGGGCCGGATCCGGGAGGCATACCTCCTCCTCATCGGCGCGGCCATGTTCGATAAACTGGATGGGGCCGTGGCCCGGCGTCTGGGGCTCACCGAGCCGCTGCCGGGCGCCGTCGAAGGGGGCCGCATCAACGTGGGCTCTATCATGGACGACATCGCCGACGCCGTCAGCTTCTGCATCGTCCCCGCCTGGATTTTTTACCTCACCCTCCAGGGACCAACGGCGTCCGCCGGGCTGCCCGCGGCCCTGGTCGCCGTTCTCTACACCCTGGCCGGCATCGCCCGGCTGATCTATTTCACCCTCGACACATCGCCCATTCCGGGATTTTTCAAGGGGCTCCCCACCCCGGCGGCCGCCCTGCTGGCAACCTCGCCCCTGATTATCTTCAGTCAGGCGGCGGCCGCCCCCGACTGGGCCCGGTTCTGGGCGCTCTTCTGCTTCTGGCTCATGATCGCCGCCGCCGTCCTCATGAACTTCTACCCGATCCGGTACCTCCACCTGGGCCGCTACATGAGCCGCCGCCCCTGGTTCGGACGGGCCAGCGCCCTGCTCATCGTGGCCTTCGTCTTCACGCCCTATTTCGGGCACGTGGCCTTTCTGTACCTCTTTGGTTATTTGCTGTCGCCATTGTGGACGGGGCGGGGTATTCGGTGTTCTGAAATGGATTAAGAGCCAAGCGAAAGCAAGGAGAGAGCAATGGGAAACGCTCGAAACGGGGCTGTCAAAATCAGGCGAGTGTTTGTAGAGAACTACAAAGGCATTGATAAATTTGAATTGAATTTTCCAAAACCCCGGATGCCCAATGATCCAGACATTTTCGCCCTGGGAAGTGAAAATGGCGTTGGGAAGACTTCCGTATTGGAGTGTTGCAGCTTATTGCTGATGGCGCTCAGTTTTGGAGCCGCCCGATCCGTTTTTAATTTGCGCCATCAACATCTCATTGTGGATGTGCCTGATTTGCTTATCAAAGCCGGGGCTGAAACTGCTACAATTTCTGGCGACATCGACATTGGCGATGATCGGGCAACCGTGCAACTCCAAATAAATCGGAATGAGAAAATTTCAATATCCGGCGATTTCCCGATCAAGAGCGACTATCCGAACAAATCAAACAAAGCTGCTGAATTTGAGCTTATAAAAACAATATGTGGATTCAATCCCAACCCTGCCGTTGGACATTTTTTTCTTTTGTTTCATAGTTATCGAAAAATCCAGGAAGGCAATCCGCAACTCGGCATGATAGTGGATCGAAATTTTCAAAAAAACAGATTGCCGAGGGCCGCGTGGTCTGAGTTTGCAATGAGCGAATTTAAACTTAAAATTTTGCGATCCTTGATGCAAAAGGGCGATTTGTTTGAGTCTGTTGAAGATCAGGACGCGAACAAAGGCATGGACAAGCTCAACGAACTTGTCGCGTTTTACGCGGGCGGCACAATCGGCAAACTGCGCCCTTCATCCGACAATACGGTTGATTTTCGCATCACGCCAATCAATGGAGAAAGTTCTTTCTCTTTCGATGGCCTGAGTTCCGGCCAAAAGGAAATCATTTCCACGTTGTTTATGATTTGGCTTCACACAAAAGACAGACCATCGGTTGTATTGATTGACGAGCCGGAGCTTCATCTGAACGCCCAATGGCATGGTAAATTTGTAAAAAAACTTGCGAGCCTGGTTCCTGGCAATCAATACATCCTGGCCACCCATTCCGAGGATGTCATGGACGCGGTCAACAAAGACCGGCGAATTCTCTTGGTGAACGATCAGGAGGGGAATTAATGACAAGACCGAGGACTGGAATTCGCCCCGATGAAGTCCGTTTCGGAGGACGGCATGTTCTTTTTGTTGAAGGAAAAGACAGGAACGCAATCGACCCGAATGTCTTGAGCCATTTGTTGGCCCCAGACATTCGGGTGGAGCCGCTTGGTCCTTCATATTCAGTGAAAAGCGTTGCGGAAGCGCTCTACGTCTATCACCCCAATTACTATTTTCTGGTGGATCGCGACCACCACGATGAGACCTTTATCCAGGATTGCTGGAGAAATTTTCCCGACCCCGGCACCCATAATCTTCTCGTGTGGCGACGCAGGGAAATCGAAAACTATTTTTTGGAACCCGAGTATTTGTCTCATTCCCGCTTTTGTCGCGTTGCGCGGGATGAACTCAAGGAACAGGTTTTGCGGTTTGCAAACGCCAGACTTTTCCTGGACGCCGCCAATTGCGCAATCATCTCCATTCGCGAAGAATTGAAAAGGAAGTGGATTGAAATATTTTCCAATCCCCAGGAGTTCCCGGACGCGGAAGCGGCTTTGAGCAGATTGCAAGCCGCCAGAGAATTTGAAGATCACCGGAATACGGTCGCTCGGACTGTGTCGGCAGCCGAAGTGGCGCGCCGATTACGCGAATGCCTCGAAAGAATGACCGGCGGCCAGAACACGCTTGATTTCGGCGCCGGCCAGTGGGTGAGCTTGATCCAGGGTAAAAAAATAGTGTCCCAATTGATCAATTCGACATCATTTCGCGTTCAGACGGCGGATGGAACCGTTGTGACCGACATCAAGGAAAAGATCAATGATGTTGCGAAAGATCTTCTTCAACAAAATGACGCCGTTCAGCCACGGGATTTTATAGAGTTGAGGCAATTGATCCATGAAAGAATAACTTCTTAGGTGAATTGCTGGAATCAATATACCAAATTTGATCCCGCCCGACCGCGCGGGAGTGAACTCCCACGCTACTATGTGTCGTCCCTACAGGACTAAAATTGCAAAAAATGTCCTGTAGGGACATCATAAAATAGCGTGGGAGTTTACTCCCGCGCGGCAAATGGCGAGCGGCGCCGTTGAATTCGCCTTGTTGGGATATTCATTTCCGTAATTCGCCTTAGATTCAGGCGCTGTCCCCGCCGGTTTCCATCCATACTTCGACCCATTCCAGTTCAACAACCTCCTCGTTTCGGCTTAGGCCGATACATGAGCCGCAAACCCTGGTTCGGACGGGCCAGCGCCCTGCTCATCGTGGCCTTCGTCTTCACGCCCTATTTCGGGCACGTGGCCTTTCTGTACCTTTTCGGGTACCTGCTGTCGCCGATTTGGACGGGAAGGGTGGATGCGGAGACGGCGGGGAGGGAGGCGCGGGAATCATAGTCGCGCTGCTCATTTTCGCGTACAAAAAGGGAATCTCGGCGCCCATGGCCGCAAGTTGGGTATATCCTTTCCCGCCTGGCGGGTCCAGAAATCCGATCCGACCGTTGGCCACAATCCCGTTCAGATCTCCGGTGGCGCGGAACCGGTTTTTAACGTCATTTTCCGATTTCTTTTTCTTCGCTATCGTTAATAATTCCAAAAATATCCTCAAGAAAGCGGCCCTCATTGGAATGGGTAGCCTGCCTCAGATAGGCTGGAATAAATTGAAGGAACTCTGTTTTGCTCAAAGGACGGTGTTCCAGAAAAGCTTCAAGCATTGCGGGACGCAAGAGACGTTGGCTATCTTTTGTGTTTTGCTTCTATTTTCTTCTCAACTTTTTTCACTCTTTTGGTTTTTAACGAGTTCAATTCCCGGATAATTGGCTGAAGCTCCGCGTGAGGATTTTTGAACCAGTCAGTCGACCATATCCGGCGAATTCGCCATCCAAGCCGCTCCAGGATTTTCTGCCGTAGTCGATCTCGGTCTCGCGTTGATTTTGCTGAATGATAGGTGGCGCCGTCACATTCTATGCCCATCAGATAGCGTCCTGGATTGCCAGGATCAAGAACCGCTATATCAATAAAAAATCCCGCAACGCCGACCTGGGAAAGGCATTCAAAGCCTTTGTCTTGCAGCGCCGCCATTACCGCGATTTCAAAATCACTATCCGGAAGGCGCGCCGTCTCTTGTTCGTTTGTATGTAAAATGCCAGTTTCGCAATATGCCAAAAAATCTCTAAGAGCCTTTACGCCGCGCTTTGTTGACGAGTCCGCAACAATGTCCTCCGATCCCATAGAGCTAAAAACATGCATTCGTTTCTTCGCGCGAGTAAAAAGCACATTCAGACGACGCCAGCCCACTTCAGAGTTTATTGGACCAAAACGCTGAAAAACTTTCCCATTTGGTTCTTTTGGCCCATACGTCATCGAAATAAAAATCACATCTCGCTCATCGCCTTGAACATTTTCCAGATTTTTAATGAACAAGGGGTCGTCCCTTCGTCCGTCTTCTTCCAGCCATTCCTGAAACATGCTGTCTTCTTTAGCTAATATTTCAATTGCGCTTTCAATTTGCAAACGCTGTTCTGCGCTCATTGCCGCTACGCCCAAAGATTCTTTTGTCCGAAGCCTGAAATGCTCTCTAACAGCTTCTGCGATAACCTTCGCCTCCTCTCTATTCCGTCTGTTGACGAAGCAGCCGTTCTGTATCCTTTCATATCTTACGCCATAGGCGTCTGTTTTTTTATAAGGCGATGGAAACAGCACTAGATTTCCATCATAAAATGAGTGATTTGAAAACGCAATAAGGCTTTCGTGTTGGGATCGATAATGCCAACGAAGTCGTCTGATTGGAAACATCGGCAATGTTGCGTCTAAAATACTTTCTGATTCTTCGATTGTTGTCGGATCTTCTTCGTTATCATCAATAACACGCTCAAAAAAGCTGGTAGGCGGCAACTGCTTGGGATCTCCGACAACCACCAACTGTTCGCCTCGCGCAATTGACCCCAGCGCGTCCTGCGGCTTGATCTGCGAAGCCTCATCCATAACGATCAGGTCAAATTCAATGTTGCCGGGCGCCAGATATTGGGCCACCGACATCGGCCCCATCATAAAACAGGGTTTCAAAGCTGCCAACGCGCCCCCCGCTCTATGCAAAAGTTGTCGTATAGGGATATGTCTTTTTTTCTTGCTGCATTCATGCTCAATCAGGCAAAGCTCTGAGTAGTTGCTCACAGGGCCATGGCACGCCCCCTTCGGAATGCTCACTTGGTCGATCTGCCAGGCAATTTTCTCACACTGTAATTTTTTTAGCTGGTTGTCATATTGCCTGTACTGTTTTTGAAGGGCTTCCTGATTCCGGCCGGAAAACCGGCCCAATTCCGGCTGTTCTCGCAGTATCTCGCGAGACAGAAGGTCAAAAAGTCCCGCCTTGAACGCCGTATCAGATTGATCGATTTTAATATCCGCTTGTTCAATCGCTGTTGCCAATTTACCAAGCCCCATGGTTTCGGTTTGATCCCGCACCCGTGCATAATCAAGCCAATTCTGCAAGCTCTCGCTGCTTTGAAGCGCGCGGTTGTTCCTCTCGATAAGGCTTTCCAGCCGATCGCCCGACGCCTTCATCCAGTCGTCGAGATCCAACGCTACCAATCGGCAAAAATCTTTGCATCTGGTCTCTTGAATTTCCATTTGTTTTCCCAAATCCGATGAAACGTCCTTTAAATTGTCAAAGGTGGGGGATTCGGGGCGGGCGTAAATGCATTGCCGCACTTGGTCGTTATGCAATTGCCGATCAGTATAACCCGCAACTTTCAGCGTATTTCGCATCACGGATAAAAAATTGTCATTGTCGGCGTAAACTCCAAGCGTCAAATAAACGCGACCCTGGAATAGTCTGTTGTTATAATCAGCGGCTTCCCATTTCCCGACAGCTTTTTTCAGCAAGTCGAGGCGTTCTATGCGATCAGCCAGATCCGCCATTGACATCGCTTTGTCAATGGCCAGGGGCCTGCAAGATAACAACGCATCATTCACTGATGTAAGGAGACGTGAAATCATGCCTTCCTGGCCCGCTAACAGTGTTGTGATATTGGTCAGTTCCGAAACCGGTGAAAATATTTTTTTGAGCGTTTCGAGATCATCCAGCAAATCCGTCAATTGTTTTTGAACGCCTTGTTCGGACAACGAACGCACCGCTCTGGCAATTTCCGTCGGCAATTCGATAATGGCGTTACCAAGAGCAACTTTTGGTCCAAATCCCAAACCATATTGCCGCCGCACACTTTTATACCACTCACGCAATGATTCCAGGGTTTTAAGATCTGTTTCAAGCCCTTTCATATAATCGCCGAATACTTCTTTATAGTGATTATTCTCCTCAAATTTCCGGCGCATTGCCAAAAAATCCTCTGCTTTTTCTATCAGAGAACGCAGTCTGGCCAATCGTATCGATTTATCCTCTGCGAGATTGAGCGCCTCTTTGCGAGCAGACCGCCAACTGCTATTGCACCAGCGAAAAAACCCTCCGGCATCGATGTCTTCCCTGATTCGCCTCAATTCACTATGCTCAGGTAAAGAATCAAGCCGAAACACGCTGCTTAATTCATCACGCAAAGCATGAAGCCGGTTGAGTTCATTCCGAAGGCTGGGCAGCAATTCATCCATCTCCTCATTGTCGAACCGCTCATCGCGAAGTTTCCAATAAGATGGATGAAGACCAGAAACCAGATCAACGAAAACCCTGAACTCTAAAAGCCCTGCTTCAGTAGGCAATAGGTGTGCGGCAGCGTTTTCTCCCACAATATCCTGAATTGTTTGAAGCGGTTCTTCCAGGTCTGTCAGTTGGTCCCGCATTGCCGTCAGCCGGTTTATGGTCTCTGCTAACGCACCCAACTCGACCATCGGACCTACAAGCTGGGCCAATTGTTCACTTCCATCAAGAAAGCTGTCAACAACGGAAAGATCCTGCAACACCTCTACCCCGACTTGCATTTGGAGATCGGCGTAAAGCGACTGGATTTCTTCAAAAAGTGTTATGCATTGATGCGCCTCGTCCAGAACGGCGCCTTGCAGCGCCGGCAACAGGTCCAGTATTTCATTGCCTTTGAGAGATGGCAGTCCTTCAAGATCATTCAACAACAACGAAATTTCATTCAAGCTATCCGCGATGGCACTCCGTCCGCAATCCAACACTTCCGCTATCTTTGATCTTTCTTCACTCAAAAGCTGGAGAGATTGTTGCCAATTGTTCAATGCTGCCTGAACCCGATCCGAATCAAATATTTGAAGATCGGAATTGCGTACACCATGCCAAGGGTGCTGTTGTAATGTTGAAGCATCATCGAGCTGATCTGTTACCGCCTGATAGATTTTACAAAATGCATCGAGCTGGTCCGCCATGCGCCGCTGGACGTCGCGACCCAAACTATCGCCGTCATAGTTTTCTGGATGCAGCACCTCCGGATTGGCGCCGATTTCCTTGCGATAGCGAACGGCTGCCATAAAGATGTCATGCAATGTTTGCCCGGTATTTTTCCAGGGCTGATTGATTCGCTCCACATAATCTTTCAAACTTTTTTTCAGCTCTTCATAACGGACGATATCAAGTTCAATGTCTTTTGGCATTCGGAAACGCCCGTGATTGTTCATACGAGCCTCGATCTCATCCAGCATCTTCCGCTTTTGAGATTTGTGACTATGCAATTCCAGGCAGAATTGTCCCAGACCAGCGGCATCGAATCGACGGCGCACCACCTGCAAGGCCGCCAGCTTTTCGGCGACAAAAAGCACTTTTTTACCCCGGGCCATGGCCGCGGCGATCAGGTTTGTAATGCTTTGTGATTTTCCCGTCCCCGGCGGGCCTTCAATTACCAAATCCTTTCCATCCACTGCGTCGATTAGAGCACTATGCTGGGAGCTATCGGCATCATAAATTAAGGGGTACTTCGCGTGGACATCCTCCAGATCGTCAATGGAATGTTCTTCCCAAAACTCAAAACTGCCGTTGGGCTCCCCTTGATTTTGGTCTGCGTCGCAACCGATTAGAAAACGCCCGACTAACGAATGATCGACAATATTTGCATCCTTCGGCCAATGAGAGGGATCAAGATCAAGGTACATCAGCAGCTTGCTGAAATTCAGCAATGTAAGCGTGATGAAGCGACGCAATCGCCAGCGCGGCTGGTTAGCCTTAATCAATTCCACCACCTCTTCAAAATAGGCTTCAGGATTTGTACTCTCATCTAACGCCGGCAAAGCCATGGCAAAATCAGCCCGGAGCTTTTCCCGTAAAGAAAGGTTGGCAATGATGTCTTCGCCGGAGTATTTTAAGGCGTATTCATAGGTTCTGGTTTGTGGATTCAACCGCCCTTTCTTTAGACGTGTCGGCACTAAAAACAATGGCGCAATGCGGGAATTGTCACTGGCATTTTCAAACCACTCTAAAAATCCGAAACCCATGTACAGAATATTGGCCCCCATTTCCTGGATAGCGGATTCAGAAACCCTTGTCAGACTTTTGAGCCGGCTTTCCAATTCATAAGGGTAGAGCAATGTTTGCATTGCGGCGGGCGCATGTTGAACGCCTGTTGTCCCGGTTTCAGGCGACGGAACCTCATAGGAAGTGTTAAGTCCCAATTGCTTTGCCCATTCCTCAGCAGAGGGGTCTTTCTGCAAAGAAATCTCCTGCCCCGTGTCTTCGTCAATTTCAATATGACCCGAATTAACCAGTTCCTCGCGGGTTGGCTCTGAGACTGGCAGAAATCGCATTTCAGTTTCAGACAGCAATGTTGCAACCAACTGATCCGGCAACGCATCGATAATGCGCAAACTTCCTGTTTTTGTATGACGGAAATTAATCAGACGATTCCGGGCTGTGAGATCCAGAAGGCGCAAACGCAAGTTTTGGAGAGCCTTCAACGCGATCTTTTTCTGTTTTTTATTCATGAAACATATTGCCCTGCAAGCATACTATCATTTAATGCCGCCCCCAAAATCCACCCTTCCTCCTCCATACAACCCCGAAGCTGTTGGGACGTTAAGCCTTCCGGCGCATCGAAAAACCGGCCGAGGGCGTTTTGGTCGTCCAATTCGGAGGCCCATTGGCAAAGCGCCCTGACTTGGGCCCTGTCTCTGATCAGGGAGGGGGCTGCCCTTATCAGTTCCTTGAAGCGCGTTTCCACGACGCCGGGCCAGACTTCAGCGTGCAGGATGAATGGGCGTTCATCAGCCGGAAGCACTTCCGTGAATCGGGTTTCAAACGGCCAGACGCGGCTACAGCGACGGAACAACGGCCTTTTGCGCAGCCCATAAACACAGGGAAGTCCTGTCAGGGTTTGGCCGCCGACCCGTCCGGGACCATAAAGCCCCCAGGTTTCCTGGACTCCTGACAGACGGGTTTCGACGATGCGAAGCCTTTCCAGCGAGACGCCGTTCGCGGCGCGAAAGGGAAATCCCGGCGACCGGGGCCGTAAGTTAGGAATGTCCTTTCCCGCGGGGCAACCCCAAAACGGGCCGGGCCGACCATCGCCCACGATTCCGTTCAGTTTTCCAGCGACATGGAACCGGTTGTTGACATTGGTTTCCGAGTCCCGACCTCTGTCGGCCAGTTGGGCCCAGATCCACCACCAGGATTCAGGACCGGACGGCAGCCCCAGCGCCTTGCCGAAACCGGCGGGATAACCGTAACAAAAATCGAACCCCACCAGAACTCTGCGGCCGTGACTGACATGGTCTTCCAGGATATGGGCGACATGGTCAGCGCCGTTGCGCCGGGTTCGATGATAGGTTTCCTGTTGATGATCCTTTTGCGGGAGGCATTCGCCGACCCATACGGCGTTGGCGGACGGGCGTCCGGGTCCGGGGCTGTTGGCGGCGCTCCAATCGGCGAAGATGTAGGCGTCAAATAGTGGCATAGGACATATTATACACGCTAAGAACTGTAACTTCTTTTGGTTGTTTATCAAGTGAACCGCGCTTTTTATCACTTTGAGAGCATGGTTTTTCAGCAAATCGACCGGTGATACGACCATTTCCTGATAAATGCTCAACAAAGACGGCGGGTGCAAAGGGATAGGTCCGTCAAAATATCTCAATCCTAGTGGCGACCGCAATCCCCTTTTCCTCGCAAAACCGCATGGCATCCTCCGTAAAACCGCCCACGGAAAAGAACGCCGGCAGAACAACATTGTCCGGCCGCAGGTCGGCGAAAACCCGGACCTTTTCCAGGAAATCCTCGACAGCCGGCAATCCCACCGGCGCCTTGGTTTTCTTTACCTCCACGGCCAGAAGCCAAGCGCGGGCCGATGTGGCCAGCACGTCGATTTCCATCGCTTTGCCGTCGGGACGTTCAAATTTTGTCCGCATGACGACATCGGTGATGTTCAATTCAACGTCAGGGTTTACGTTTTCAAAATACCGGGAAAGCCGGAAGCGCTTTTTGCTTCTGAACTCGTTGAATAACATATATTCGGCCATCATGCCGCTGAGGTGGTTGACCATCCCCCGCAGGGACCGCTTTTCTTTTTTCAAACGCTTGATTTCATCGCCAAAATCCTGTTTCAGGTCCGTCGTTTCCACATTGGGCTGATAGGTGGCGATCTCTTTTTCGAACCGATGACGGAGAATCAGCGCCAGCGTGCCGTCGGTAAGACCCCGGTAATCGATGTCCGAACCGCCCCGCTGAATCAAATCGGCTTTGACCATGTTTTGCAAAAGTTTTTTGATTTCCTTTTCATCGATCTCAAGCCTTAGCTCTTGCTTCAATTCCCTCGGCGTCCATTCCCGATCGGCGTGCTTGCTCAAGTGCAGCATAATGTGTTTGCTGTTGACGGTGTTGATCCGCTTTAAGGACAATTCGATGTACTCGCCCCAGGTCATGGACATCTCGGAAGCCCGATCCGTAATTTCGTGATGGACGGCGTTGATCACGCCCTCCTCCGAAGTCAGGTTCTTGCCTTCGAAATCGCTCTGGATCACGCAGGAAATAAAAAACGGGTCGGACATGCACAACCGGTTGATTTGCAAGGCGGCTACATTGGTGATGGATTCTTCGTAATGGGCCGCGTAGCGGTAAACCGCCTCGAGCCCGGCTTCCGGCTCAAGATACGGATTCATCATGTACCGTTTTAACCGCCCGGCCTCCAGATACGTGTCGATGATGTTGATCAGCCAGCCGACATAAGATCCGGTAACGAGCATGGGGGCGAGTTTGGATTCGGACAGGTCGTGCCAGGTGCCGGGGATGGAGTTGTCAACGTGCTGGTGGTGCTCATCCATATAAATGTATTCGCCGGTGTTCTGGAATTCGTCGATCATGACCAGAAAAGAGACGCCGGAAACGCCCGCGTGGCGATGGGGGGCCCCGCTGGCGGTGTCCCACGCCAGATCGAAACTCCCCTGTTCCCGATAATGGCGAATCAAGTCGATATCCTTGACAAGGGAGTTGTTGCCATTATCGAGCCCATACTGCCTGATCGCATCAAGCGACAGCGGTTCTCTGACCATTGCCTCGTCTCGTTCCAGGAAAGAAATGTACTGGGACGCAAACGCGCGATAAAACTGTTCGGCGAAATCCGGCAGCCACATCTTCTTTTCCGAAATATTGATGTAAAATGGGATCACCTCTCCGTTTTCGCTCCACAATCGGTTGAAAATGCGCTGCAAAAACGATGTCTTCCCGCTTTTGCGCCGGGCCAGGATGGCCCTTGATTTGGATAGCCGCTTTGGAATCCGGGATATCCATTTGTTAAACAGGGCGAATTCCTTTTCGCGGCCTGCGAGAAGGTCCGGATTGCCGATGGATTCGGGGAGGGGGTATTGCATGGTTGGGGTCTCCTTTAAACCCCTCCCCCCGGCCCCCTCCCCTGAGAGGAGAGGGGGGGACGATGGGGTGGGGGTGGGCTATCGGTGAAAATCCAATATCCGTGAACGAATTCTCTGTAAAACCGACTGAATTCTTCATTCATTCACGGATATTGCTTCAAGCGACGGTTCGTCAACCGGAAAAGCGGATCGCGCATCACGCATTCCCATTCCCAAACCGAATTTCAATCCCACGCCCCCTACGCCTCCGTAAACCGCTTCTGCCGTTGCGTCCGGGCCAGTTTCCGCAGGTCAACTACGGCGTCGTTTTCGTCCACGATCTCGGCGCCCAACAGGGTTTCCACGATGTCTTCGAGGGTGAGCACGCCGGCGACGCCGCCGTATTCGTCCCAGATGACGGCGATCTGGCGGCGGGTGGTGAGAAACTGGGTCAGGAGGGCCAGGCAGTTCTGGTTTTCCTGGATTATGGGGATGGGCTTCATCAGTTCGGACAAGCGGGCCTCCGGCGTCTTGACCCTGGCCACGCTCAGGTCGTGGATCATCGCATAGCCGACGATGTTCTCGCGATCTTTGCGGAAAACCGGAATCCGGGTAAACCCTTTTTCCAGGGCCGCCTCGAACCCCTCCTCGGCGGTCGATTCCTCGTCCAGAACGAACATCACGGTCCGCGGCGTCATGACGTCGGTCACGGGGATGGTCTCCAGGCGGATGATGTTGTGGAGCATGAGGCTTTCCTGCTGGGTGATCTCTCCGCCTTTGGCGCCCAGGCGGATGGTTCCCAGGATGTCCTCCTCGGTGATGACCGGACCGGACTCGCGGCCGGTGATGGCCTCGGACAGCTTCTGGGTCACGAGGATGGCCGGGTAGAGGGCGTATTTCATCATCGTCAGGGGCCAGATGATGGCGGGCCAGAACCGGCGCCAGTAGACCGCGCCCACGGTTTTGGGGATGATCTCGGCGAAAAAGAGGATGCCCAGGGTGAACAGCACCGAAAAGAGCGGCACCATGCCCGGTCCCAGGGCCTTGTGGGCGTACATGCCGGCGATGGTGGCCCCGGCGGTGTTGGCCAGGGTGTTGAGGATGAGAATCGCCGACAGCGGGACGGAGATTTTTTGCTTCATCTCGATCATGCGCCGGGCCTTCAGCCGCCGGCGCTCGTCGGTGCGCTCGGCCTCCAGGGTGCCCATGCGGGTGGAATAGAGAATGGCTTCATACAGTGAACACTGGGACGAAATCAAAATCGTCGCCGTCACCACCAGTACCAAAACTACCATGACGTCTCCTTAACCGTTGGCCGTCCCGCGGATTTTCTGTAAAAACGCGAGGCTTTTTGGGCGTTTGCCCAAATGATAGGGAATAAAGGTTTCCAGGAACCCCAATCCTTCCCGGATGGACCGGTCCGAGAACCGGACCCGGCAGGCCAGGCCGTAATCGTCCCGGCCGGCCCAGAGGAGCTGTTTGACGGCGCCCCTGGAAATGGGGGAGTTGCCGGCGGCGCGGCCCCCGCATCCCTCGCAGACGATGCCGCCCCGGGGGATATCGACGGCGATGCGGCCGGCGGGGATGGCTTCCACCGGCAGGCCGCAGACGTTGCAGCGGTCCAGCTCCGGGCGGAACCCGGTGAGGGTGGCGAACCGCATCTGGAAGAGGATGCTCAGCACCGGCGCCGGCACGACGCCGGCGTCCAGGCCGTGGAGAACCTGGCGGAGAAGTTCGTAGAGGGACGCCTGGGGGGCGCCCTCCTCGGCCCATTCGTGGACCAGCTCCGTCCAGTAGCTGGCGTAGGCGGTTTTCCGGATGTCGCCGCGGATGCAAAAGAAAGCGGATTCGAGGGAGGCCTCCTGGAGGATGGGGAGCCCGCCGCGCCCCTGCTTCCAGACCACCTGAAGCAGGGAAAAGGGCTCCAGGATGCCGCCGAACCGTTTGACGCTCTTTTTGGCCGATTTGGCCATGGCCGAGGCTTTGCCGTCTTCCCGGGTCAGGAAGGTGAGGATGAGGTCGCAGTCCCCGTAATCGATGCGCCGAAGCAGGATGGCCGCGCCGGTGAAGTCGGACATGACGTCATAAGCCCAGAAGGATGGTGGCGATCTGGAAATAGCAGAAGACGCTGATGATGTCGATGGCGGTGGTGACGAAGGGGCCGGTGGCCACGGCCGGGTCGATGTTGATCCGGACGAAGAGCATGGGCACCAGGGACCCCACCAGGGCCGCCACCGACATGGAGCAGATGAGGGCCAGTCCCACGGAGACGGCCAGGGCCCACAGGCTGAACCGGAACTGGGCCACCAAACCGATGAGCACCGCATAGGTCACCCCCAGGATGAGCCCCACGGCCAGCTCCTTGCCGACCACCGCCCAGGTGTCCCGGACGTCCAGGAAGCCGGTGGCCAGCCCCCGGACCACGATGGTGGAAGACTGGGTGCCGATGTTGCCGCCCATGCCCATAATGACCGGGATAAAGGCGGCCAGGTAGGTGTACTCGTGGAGACTCTCTTCGAAGTGGCCGATGATGAAAAAGGCGATGATCCCGCCCAGGCAGGAGGCGAATAGCCACGGCAGCCGGATCCGGGTGGATTTCATCACCGATTTGGTCTCCACGAACTCGCCGCCGGCGCCCGCCATCTTGAGGAAGTCCTCGGTGGCTTCCTCCCGGAAGATGTCTATGACGTCGTCCACGGTGACGATGCCGACCAGCTTGCCCATGCTGTCCACCACCGGCACCGCCAGGATGTCGTACCGGGCCACGATCTTGGCCACCTCCTCCTGGTCCATGTCCGTGGTCACCGAAAAGACGTCGATGGACATGAACTCCCTCAGCTGGGTTTCCGGCGGCACCACCACCAACTGGCGCAGGGAGATGACCCCCACCAGATTGCCGTACTCATTGACCACATAGATGTAGAAGGGCATCTCCACGTCCTGATGCTCCTTCTGGAGGGATTCGATGGCCTGCTTGGCGGTGAGATCTTCCTTCAGGGCGATGAAGTCCGGCACCATGATGCCGCCGGCGGTGTCGTCGCCGTACCGGAGCAGCCCCTCGATCTGCTCGGAGCCCTCCTTTTTCATCTTTTCCAGAATGGAAGTGGCCTTCTCCTCGGGGAGCCGGCCGATGAGGTCCGCCACGTCGTCCGGGGCCATGGTGTCGAGGATATCCACGATCTCCTCGATAGGAATCCCCTCGATGAGATCGTGGAAGGTGTCTTCGTCCAGTTCGCTGACGAGCACCCCCTTTTTCTCGATGGACCCGATCATGTCGAAGAGCCGGAGCTGGTTGGAGATGGGCAGCGAAGGGAAGACAATGGAGAGGTCCGCGGCGTGGGTCTTGTTCACGATCTTCCGCAGATGGTTCCCCGCGTTGCGGCGCAGCAGCCGTTTGATGCTCTCGGTGAGGACTTTGTGGCGCTTGGATGGCATGGCGGATTTGCCCCTAGAGGACCTTCTTGATGTGGGACCGCTTCCGAAGACCTTCGAGCCAGGTCCGGAAGGCGTCGTTGACCGCCTCCTGGTAGAGCTTTTCCCGGATCTCCTCCTCCACCTCCTCCAGGGGAAGGCCGCCGGCCTCCAGGATCTCCTCCAGGTAGAAAATCTGGTACCCCAGATCGGTCCGGATCACATCGGTGAACTCGCCGGGGGAAAGGGTTTGGATCGACTCCCGGATCTCCGGGGCCAGGGCGTCCAGGGCGAAGTCGCCGATGTCGCCCCCTTCGTCCGCCAGCACCTCGGAATACTCCCGGGCCGCCTCGGCGAAGGGTTTGCCCGCCTTCAGTTGGGCCAGCACCGAGGCCATCTTCCCTTCGATGGCCGATTCCTCCTGGGCCGCGGCGTACTCGGGAACCCGCATGAGGATGTTCCGGAGGTGGTATTTCTTCTCTTCGCCGTAGACGTCGGCATTGGCCTCGTAAAACTCCCGGATATCTTCCTCGGTGACGACGATCTTGGATTTCACCTCCCGGTTGACCAGCTCGGTGCGCAGGAGCTGCTCCCGGATCCGCGCCCGGTACTCTTCGAGGGTCAGGCCCTGTTCACGCAACCCTTCCCGAAGCTCTTCGTCGGTGTAGTAATTGGCCTCCTTGACCCGCTCGATGGTCCGGTCGATCCTCTTCTCGCCGATCTCGATGCCGTATTTCTTCACCTCCTGATCCGTCAGCTTCTGGTCGATGAGGTTTTCCAGGATTTCCGAGCGAACCTTGTAAAGCGTCTCCCGCTCTTTTTCCGCGGAATAACCGGCGGCCCGGACCTTCTCGGCAAAGGGCGCCAGCTTCTCCTCCAGGTCCGAGAGCAGGATGATGTCGTTGTTGACCACCGCCGCCACCCGGTCGACCACTTCGGTCTCCTGGGCCGTCGCCGCGGCCGGTCCGCCGGCCAGCGCCAGCAACAGCGCGACCGCCGCCCACGCCGTCAGTCGGCGGGCGTTTGTCCTGATTCGGTTCTCTTTTTGTCTTATTTCAGTCATTGGGTCTTTCTCCATTGGGTCTTTCTTCACCGGCGATGCGCCGCCATTCCGCCTGGTCGATCTCGATGGGGTAGGTTTTTTTCAGGTTTTCCAGCCAGGCCCCGTAGGCCGTCTCGATCTTCTCGGCCCTCAACCGTCGGGCGATGACCTTCCGGATGTCCGGATGTAGGTCCGCCGAGGGCTCGGCGCCCCCGGCGTAATGGTCCCGGTAATAGTCGCGGATCTCCTCGTCGGTGGTCGAAATCCGGCTCTCCAGCTCCCGGGCCACCACCTTCTCCATGAGCAGCCGGCGCTGGAGGGCCGCCTTCCAGGCCTCGTAGGAGACCGCCGATTCCAGCAGCGCCTGCTCGAAGGCCCCTTCGGGATAGCCCTTCCGGATCCGGGCGATGGCGTCGGACAGCTCGGCGGGCGTCACCTCGATGGCCAGTTCCCCGGCACGGGCCGCCAGCACCGCCCGCTCCACCAGCTCCCGGAGCACCTGGGCCCGTGCCGCCCGGAGGGCCCGGGGCTGCCTGACGATCTCGTAGGGATAGGCCGTCATGGCCATCTCGAAGGCCCGGTCGAATTCCTCGGCCCTGATCGTAACATCCCCCACCCGAATGAGGGGGGCCGGCTCTTTCTCTTTGCGGGATCCGGCGTCGGTGCATCCCCCGGCCAGGAATCCGATGAGGAACAGGAGGATCGGCAGGCGGGAAAAACCGCCGCAGGCCGCTAAAAAGCTAAACATTTTCAATTATTAACACGTTGCGCGATTTCTTTCAAGATATTTTTGGCCCCGGCCACGGGACTCTTGGCCTTGACCCGGGAGAGATCGACCTTCAGGACGTGATCGGGGGTGAGCCGGTACCGGTCGGGCTTCTCCATCACCATCCCCGTGATGCCGAAGGGGTTTTTCTGATGGGCCTCGGAGAAGTGGATCTGCATGTGCCGATCCGTCAGGTCGAGGCGGCGGACCCCGGCCCGGACGGACAGGGCCTTGAGCAGGATCTTGAGCAGCAGGTTGCCCGCCTCGGTCGGCAGGGGGCCGAACCGGTCGGTGAGTTCGGCCTTGTAGTCGGCGATCTCCTTCAGGTCGGTCATCCGGGCCAGCCGCCGATAGGCCGTCAGCCGCTGGTCGATGTCCGGGATGTAGTCCTCGGAGAGGTAGGCCGACATGGAGACGTTGATCTCCGGTTCCAGGTCCTCCTGGACCGGTTCGCCTTTCATTTCCGACACGGCGTTTTCCATGAGCTTCAGGAACATGTCGTACCCCACCGCCGCGATGTGGCCCGACTGGGAGGCCCCCAGAATCGTGCCGCCCCCCCGGATCTTGAGGTCGTTCATGGCGATCTGGAACCCGGCCCCCAGGTCGTTGTGCTCCATGAGCACCTTGAGCCGTTTCCGGGCGTTCTTGCCGAGGGTGCTCTCCTCGGGGATGAAGAGGTAGGCGTAGGCCTGCTCGTCGGAGCGGCCCACCCGGCCCCGGAGCTGGTAGATCTGGGAAAGGCCGAACCGGTCGGCCCGGTTGACCAGGATGGTGTTGGCCGACGGCACGTCGAGCCCCGCCTCGATGATGGTGGTGCAGACGAGCATGTCGATCTCCCGCTGCATGAACCGGTGCATGACCCGCTCCAGGTCGGCCTCGTCCATTTGGCCGTGGGCCACGTCGAGCCGGACTTCCGGGACCAGATCCTTGATCCGGGATGCGACCCGCTCGATGCCGTGGACGTTGTTGTGGACGAAAAAGAGCTGGCCGCCGCGCTTCAGCTCCCGCCGGATCGCGTCGGCGATGAGGCCGTCCTCCGGTTCGCAGATGTAGGTGACGATGGCCCGGCGTTCTTCGGGGGGCGTGGAGATGACGCTGATGTCCCGGATCCCCACCATGGAGAGGTGGAGGGTCCGGGGGATGGGGGTGGCGGTGAGGGCCAGCACGTCCACGTTGGCCCGCATCTGCTTCAGTTTCTCCTTGTGCCGGACCCCGAACCGCTGCTCCTCGTCCAGCACCATCAGCCCCATGTCCTTGAACTGGATGTCTTTTTGCACAAGCCGGTGGGTGCCGATGACGATGTCCACCGTGCCGTCCTTGAGCCCCGCCACGATCACCCGCTGCTCCTTGGGGGACCGGAACCGGCTGAGGCATTCCACCCGCACCGGGTAGCGGTCGAACCGCTCGCTGAAAGTGGCGTAGTGCTGTTCCGCCAGCACGGTGGTGGGCACCAGTACGGCCACCTGCCGGCCGTCGTTGACCGCCATGAACGCCGCCCGCAGGGCCACCTCGGTCTTGCCGTACCCCACGTCGCCGCAGATGAGCCGGTCCATGGGGGTCTCGGCGGCCATGTCCGACAGCACGTCCTCGATGGCCCGCCGCTGGTCCGGGGTCTCCTCGTAGGGGAAATCGGCCTCGAAGGCCCGGAAGGTCTCGTCCGGCGGCGCGAAGGTGTGCCCATCCCTCACCTTCCGCTCGGCGTAGAGCTTGAGTAGGTCGCCGGCGATCCGCTCCACGGACCGCCTCACCTTCTCCTTGACCTTGTCCCAGGTTTTGCCGCCCATCTTGTCCAGGGTCGGCGCGTACCCTTCCACCCCCATGTATTTCTGGATGGCGCTCATCCGGTCCACGGGGAGGTAGAGCCGGTCTTCGTCCCGGTACCGGATCAGAAGAAAATCGCCGTCGAACCCGTCCAGGGTCAGCTTGACCAGCCCATCGTACCGGCCGATGCCGTGTTCGGTGTGGACCACCAGGTCCCCCCCCTTGAGATCGGCGAAAGAAAGGAGGTCGGTCTGGACCTTGGGCTTGACCTTGCGCCGGGCCGGCCGCCGGGCGCCGAAGATCTCCGCCTCGGTCATGACGGCCAGGGACTCGTCGGGCCAGAAGAACCCGCCGGAGACCCGGCCCTGGCGGATGAAGACCCGGCCGCCGGCCCGCCTGGGATCGGGGAACCCCTCGACGGGATCGGGCCGGACCCCGTAGGGCTCCAGCAGCGACCGGAGCCGGTCGGCGCCCGAGGGGCCGGCCACGGAGAAGACCACCCCGGCGCCGTCCCCCTTCTTCTCCCGGACCCAGTCCACCAGGGGGGCGAGGGTGCCGCCCCGGCGGGTTTTCAGCTCCAGGGCGATGTCGGTATTCTCCCTGACGCTGAAATGGTGGGTTTCCGGGCGGTGGCCGCCGCCCCGGGTCACGGGGAGCGGGCTGATGGAAAAGGGCGGATTGTCCTCTAACCGGCTTTCCACCGCGTCCCAGGCGTCGAAAAGGGCCTCGGGCCGGGCGCAGACCCGTCCCTCCTCGAAGGCGGCGGCGTATCGCTCCTCGATGGACCCCCACAGCTCCGCGGCCGTCTCCCGGAGGGTTTCGGGGCCGGAGAGGAGGATGCGGCATCCCCCGGGCAGGAAGTCGAAAAGGGTGTCCATGCGTCCATAGAGAAAGGGCATGAGCCGCTCCAGGCCGGGAAAGGCGCCCTCCGCCTCGATGCGGGCCCCCACCTCCCGGATCTTGGGGATGGGCAGGCCGTCGGCGTGGGCGCCGTCCCGGATCCGCGCCAGCGCAGGGGCCACTTCGGCCATGTCGAGGATCGCCTCCCGGGCCGGCAGGATCACCGCCTCCCGGGCGTGGGCCGCGGTCCGCTGGGTGGTGGGGGAGAAAAACCGGAGGGATTCCACCATGTCGCCGAACAGTTCGATGCGCAGCGGGTCGTCGTACAGGGGGGTGAAGACGTCCAGGACCCCGCCCCGAACCGAAAAATCGCCGGGCTCCTCCACGATGGCGCACCGGCTATAGCCCCCCGCCACCAGTTTCCGGACCAGCCCCTCCCGGTCGATCTCCTCCCCGGCTTCGACGGGTTCCGAATAATCGTTGAGGATCTCTTTGGGGACGAGCTTCTGGAGCAGGCCGGCCACCGTGGTCACGAAGACCGGCGGCCGGTCGGCGTTTTCCAGCTCGTAAAGCGCCCGGATGCGCCGGGCCGCCAGGTCGTTGTGATAGGTGAGCGATCCGAACGGAAGCACGTTGTAGGGCGGAAAATAAAGGAGGGGCGGCGGCGCCGGCCCCATGAAGAAGGAAAGATCCGCCATGAGCGCCTCCGCCGCCTTGGGGGAGGCGACGACCATCAGCAGGGGGGCGCGGCATTCGGCGTGGAGCCGGGACGCGGCGTAGGCCAGGGACGCGCCCTCCAGACCGGAACAGCGCACCTCGGTTTTGCCGCTGCAAAAATGGGCCAGTACCTCGTCCAGGGATTTTTTCTCTTGATTTTCGATCATAAAAACAGTAGTTAGATAGCTATTGAGCCGCCGACGTAGCTCAGCCGGTAGAGCAGCTGATTCGTAATCAGCAGGCCAGCGGTTCGAATCCGCTCGTCGGCTCCAAAAAAAATCAAGGCTTTCGGGGATTTCCCTCGAAAGCCTTTTTTATTGTATCCCGGTAGCGCGCGGCAAATCAAGGATTATTTACACAGAAACCGCGCACCCCTCGGCGCCATCGGCCGAACAGGACCTTCGACCGGGTAAAAACGCCCCCCTCCATCCGAAACGGCTGAATGGAATTGAATTATCATTGACATCCGACCGCGTATCGCGTAGATAAGACCCAGTTTTGGGTGAAAACATTTGCGCCCGTAGCTCAGCTGGATAGAGTGCCGGACTACGAATCCGTAGGTCGCAGGTTCGAATCCTGCCGGGCGCGCCAATTATATCGAGGGGTTATGACATTAGGTCATGGCCCCTTTTTTTTGTTGGGTGCAACATGAGCCGGTTCCCCGGCGATAGTTGATCTGAATCCACTAATCCGCGATCGCCTTCAACAACGCATCCCGGGCATCCGAATAAAACTGAATATCCACCTTGGTCGCCATGTCGTCGGAGAGGTCGAAGAGCTGGCGACGGCAGACAACGGGCAGGAGAAGGGCGGCGGCCCCTTTTTCCACGGCGATTTCGGCGATGGCGACGGCGTTGTGGATGGGTTCGATAGATCCGCCCAGGTTGATTTCACCGACGATGATCAGGCCGCCCCGGGTGCTTTTTTTGAGCATTGACGTGCAGAGGGCGATGAGGGCCGGGGCGCCGAGTTTCGCGCCGGTTTTGGCGGCGTCGAAGGCCCGGAGCTGGAGGGTGAACTCGTGCTGGCGGGGGTTTTTGTCGCCGATCAACTGGGGCGAGCAGGCGTAGAGGTTTTGTTCGGCGTAGGAGATGCTCTCCTTGAACGGCGGCGGCACGGGTTTGTTGAGGATTTTGACGCCGGAACCGGGGCCTTCGTTGACTTCGATGCGAAACAGGCCGGGGTGTTCATCCGCGCCGCCGGGGCTGATGCACCAGACCTGGCCGGGCTCCAGGGGGTCGCCGCCGATGCGGTTTTCGCTTTGCAGTTCCGGAGTGGCCACGAATTTTTCAACGCCTTCCTCTCCCATGACGTAGCTGAAATGGGTGTTCCGGAACTCCGCCGCGCCGATCCGTTTCTGTTGCTCTTTGACCCGCCTTCGGGCTTCCAGGGCGAGACGCACGGCCCATTCGAGTTCCTCGTCCGGTATGGCGTCGCCGTCATCGGGCCGCAGCAGCTTCAGCAAGCCGCTGGCGGTTTTGTTCACGGCGTTGATGTCCCGGCCGCTGAGCGCGCCGCCGAAAAAGACCCGGTTTTGAAGGGCCGCCACGCGGCTTTGGGACCGGAGGCGGCTCATGCATTCCGACAGGAAATCGCTCACCAGACCGAAATGATCGGTCAGCATCTCCTTTTTGATTTTGGGCGCGTCCCAACCCGGCAGGTAGGCGTGAATCCGGTCCATGAAGGCGGTGTCGTCGCGCATCTCCGGCGGCATGGGGCCGAAGAGATGGCCGACCCGCTGCTGATGGGCCACATCCACATCGAAATTGCCCACCAGCACGATGCCGCCGTCGGCCCGGATGCTCTCCCTGCCCCGGCTGAATTCGCCGGATTCCATATAGCCCTTCATGATGTTGACGCCGTCCTTCTGATCGAAGGAGATGCCGGAAATCTCGTCGAAGCAGACCACGTCGTACTGGCAGACCAGGCCGCGCTGGCCGGTGTTGTTGTTGACGAACATCCGGGCCACGGTGGCCTTGCCGCCGGAAATGAGGTGCGCGTAGGGGGAGACCTGCTGGAACAAGTGGCTCTTGCCGGTGCCACGGGGGCCGAGTTCCACCAGGTTGTAGTTGCGCTCCACAAAGGGGACCATCCGGAGGAAGAATGCGTCCCTGGCGCGGTCGGACAGGTGTTCCGATTCCACGCCGATGCTCCGCAGTAAAAACGCCTTCCATTCGTCGGTGGAGAACGCTTTCCGGGCTTCGGACAGCGTGTCCAGGACGTCGCGCTTGGAAAGCTGGATCTCCCGAAGGCTTTCGACGCAGAAGGGCCGGCCGTTTTTCTCCTGGGCGATGGCGGCGTCGTAGGACAGGGCGATTTCGGCGTAAAAGCCGCCGGTGAGCATCCGCTCGTGGGCGTTGACCAGTTCCGGGTTGATGCGGACATCCTTGAGTTGCAGGCTGGGGAGGGTGGCCAGATAGGAATCGGTCTTCGCATCCAGCCGGGCGCTGAGCAGATCGATGATCTTCACTTCGCCTTTTTCCCGGGCGCGGGATTTGAACAGTTCCTCCTCCCCGGCTTTGACGGTTCGGGACTTCAACTGGCGCTGAACGATCTCAAGTCCCTCTTCGATCTCCTCCGGATCGGTGCCGGCGCAGTACCGGCCCAGCAGGAATTCGACCACGTAGGTGGGCACCGGGAACTGGCGGCTGAAGGTGCGCACCAAATCCTTGCGGACCAGGTAGCCGTCTAGGGCCGAAGCGGCCTTTTTGTCCAGGGCGTCCATTTCCATCAGTCGGCCATCCTCCAAAACTCACTGATAAACTCGACAAATCCCGCTGTAATGGGACAAGCGCGGAGAGCGTCATGCGGCCCCTCGCAAAAGATCAGGAGGGCCTTTACAAATGAATTCATTGCGCTCTCCGCAGGTCGACATCTCCCGCCTCAATGAGTCTGGAAAAATCCTTCCCGAAAAATTCTCGAATCATTGTCTTCCCGTTCCCATCCCGGACGAGCGCGTGGAACGTGAAATCATCCTTTTGCGCCTGAGATATATTTTTGACAAATGAATCGATGCATTCCTTGCTGTGGCTTGTCAGAAACACCTGAACATTAAACTCTTTTGCCAGGGAGTGGATAAAAGGCGCGAAAATTTCAATCAAATCCGCATGGATGGCGTTCTCGAATTCATCGATCAGAACAACGCCGTTTTCAGCCGAAGCAAAAAGCAGGGAGGTAAAAAAAATCCTTTGAAGGCCCTCC
>JAABTM010000110.1 GCA_011389855.1 Desulfobacteraceae bacterium | reverse complement strand
CCCTATTCCGGTTAGCCCCTTTATTTTTTATGGCTGGGAGACCAGGATTCGAACCTGGGTTGACGGAGTCAGAGTCCGTAGTCCTGCCGCTGGACGATCTCCCAATTAATTTTGGACGTTACCTTACAAAAAAATTCAGGCGGCGTCAAGAAAAAATTTTCAGCCTTCGGATTTCCCCTGGATGTGGCCTATGACCCGGCTCAGGCGGTCGAGGCTCTTGTCCTTGCCCAGCACTTCGATGATCTCGAAGATGCCGGGGCTGACCGTGCCGCCGGTCAGGGCCACCCGGACCGGCTGGGCGATCTTCCCCAGCTTCAGGTCGTGGGCCTCCATGGTCGCCTTGAAGGCGGTTTCAAGGCCCGTCTCATCCCATGTTTTTAGCTTTTCCAGCTCCGAGAGCAGGGTTTCCAGGGGCGGCAGCACCGCGGGTTTGAGGAATTTTTTGTCCGCCTTTTCGTCGTATTCGATGGAGTCCTTAAAATAGAACAGGGCCCCGTCGGCCATGTCGATGAGGGTCTTGCTCCGGGTGTTGAGGGTCCGGATGATCCCCTTTAGAAATTCCGGGTCCGGGTCCACGATGGACCGTTCCGCCAGAAACGGTTTCAGATGGGGGATCAGCGATTCGGGCGGGGTCGCCTTGATGTGGTCGGCGTTAAGCGCCGTCAGTTTTTCCGGATCGAAGACCCCGGCGGATTTGCCGATATGGTCGATGTCGAATTTTTCGATGAGTTCCGACCGGGTGAAGAACTCCTGGTCGCCGTGGGACCACCCCAGCCGCACCATATAATTGATGAAGGCGTCGGGAAGAAACCCCATGTCCCGGTAAGCGGTGACGGACATGGCCCCGTGGCGCTTGCTCAGCCGGGTCCGGTCGTTGCCCAGCACCATGGGCACGTGGCCGAAGGCGGGCAGGTCGGCGCCGAGGGCCTTGTAGAGAAGAATCTGCCTGGGCGTGTTGTTGACATGGTCGTCCCCCCGGATCACGGTGTTGATGCCCATGGTCACATCGTCCACCACCACCACGAAATTGTAGGTGGGGGTCCCGTCGCTCCGGGCCACGACAAAATCGTCCAGCTCGGCGTTCTGGAAAACGATGTTGCCTTTGATCACGTCGGGCATCACCGTGGTTCCGGTCAGGGGGGATTTGAAGCGGACCACCCGTCCCTCGCCCGGCCCCAGCCCCTTTTCCCGGCATGTTCCGTCGTACTTGGGCTTGCCGCCGACGTCCATGGCGGCCTTTCGCATCCTCTCCAGCCGCTCCGGCGGGCAGTCGCAGTAGTAGGCGTGGCCGTTTTCCAGCAGTTTTCCGATATATTCCCGATACAGATCGAAGCGTTGCGACTGGAAATACGGCCCTTCGTCCCAGTCGATGCCGAGCCATTCCAGGGCCTCGAAAATGGCGTCCACCGACGCCTGGGTCGATCGCTTGACGTCGGTGTCTTCGATGCGGAGGATGAACTTTCCCTTTTTATGCCGGGCGTACAGCCAGTTGAACAGCGCCGTTCGCGCTCCGCCCACGTGGAGATACCCCGTGGGGCTGGGCGGAAACCGGGTGATGATTTCTTCCATTTTTTAACCCTGCCTCTCTTGCAATTTCTTGTTTATCTGATATAAGCATGTAGTAATTAGTAAAACAGGGGCGCCGGGGTGGCCGATGCGGCCGGGCGCGTCCCGCTTCGCCGGGCCCGGAGACGGAGAAAGCGGCGGAAATCGCCCCTGCGGAAATTGACCTTGATACCATAAAGCGCGGGAAATCTCAACCGCCAACCCGAAAAAATTTGCGAAAAAGCCTTGACAATCTCCGCCGATTCAATTACTAGAGAGCACGTCTTTCACCGACGGAGGCTTTTAAGCAAATATACTATTATTCCAAACATTTAGGAGATTACTTATGGCGGTTCCAAAGCGAAAAACATCCAAGTCAAAACGGGATATGCGGCGCACCCACCAGAAGACCCAGGCGCCCAGCGTGACCACCTGCTCCCAGTGCGGAGAGGCCAAACTGCCCCACCGGCTTTGCACCGAATGCGGTTCCTACAAAGGTCGTTCCGTGATCACGTCAGACGAAACCTAAGCTCCGAAAGCGAACGCATCCGACTTATGACCTCATGGGAAACACAGATTGACGGCCCCCTCTACGGACTCGACGACGAATCCCGGGAGATGGTGGTCGAAACGGTTCAGCAGCTCCGAAAGCGGCTCCTGACCCCTGAAAAGATCCGGGAGTTCGACAAAGAAGAGATCTTTCCGGAGGACATCATCCGGGAGATGCTGGGGCCCGAGATCGGCCTCCAGTTGCTTTTCGTCCCCGAGGAATACGGCGGGATGGGCGGCGGCGCCCGGGATTGCTGCATCGTCACCCGGGAAATGTGCAAGATCTGCCTGGGCGTGGGCACCGCCTTTTTCGCCATCCAGTTGGGCGCCGACCCCCTGATGGTGGGCGGCACAAAGGCCCAGAAGGAGAAATGGCTGGGGGCCATCGCCGAAGGCGGCGCCCTGGTCGCCTACGCCGTCACCGAACCCGAGGCCGGCTCCAACGTCGCCGCCCTCAAAACCAGGGCCGAACCGGTCCTGGACGACGACGGCGCGGTCGCCGGGTACACCATCAACGGCGCCAAGCAGTTCATCTCCAACGGGCTGGCCGCCGATTTCGTCACCCTCCTGGCCAAAACGCCCGAGGGCCCCTCCTTTTTCGTCGTGGAAAAGGGGACCCCGGGGTATTCGCCGGGCAAGGGCGAGGAGAAGCACGGCATCCGGGCCTCCAACACCTCCCCCCTCACCCTCTCGGACGTCTACGTTCCGGTTGAAAATCTCATCGGCGGCGAACCGGGAAAGGGGCTGAAGCAGGCCAACGCGGTCTTCGGCTATACCCGGCTCATGGTGGCCTCAATGGCCCTGGGGGCCGGCGAAGCCGCCCTGGAGATCGCCATTCCCTACGCCAAAGAGCGGATCCAGTTCGGCGATCCCCTCTCTGAAAAGCAAGGGTACGCCCACAAGCTGATCGTGCCCCACGCGGTGCGGCTCGCGGCGGTGTCCGCCTACATCGAAGACATCGCCGTGCGCCTGGACGCCGGGGAAAAGGACCTGGAGGTGGAGGGTTCCATCGCCAAGCTCCTGGCCTCGGAGTGGGCCAACCGGGCCGCGGACGACGCCATGCAGGCCCTGGGCGGCTACGGCTACATCTGCGAATTCGGCGTGGAGAAGATCAAGCGGGACGTCAAGATCACCTGCATCTACGAGGGAACCAGCGAGATCCAGCAGAGCATCATTTCGACCTTCCGCTGGAAGAAAACCCGGAAGACCAAAGGCGCGTTTTACGAAGGCATCGCCGAAACCATGGACGCCGTTTCCGCCGACGTCCCGGACGCCGGGGCCGGCTTGACGGCCGTTGCGGCCCGGGCCCTCAACAAAGCGGTGGATCTCGTCCATGAAAACCGGCTCGCCAAGCAGCAGTCCCTCATGTTCGCCCTGGCGGACATGATGGCCCATGTGGAAGTGGCCGACAGCGCCGTGCGCCGGGCCGCCCGACGGTCCAAAGCGGGCGCCGCCGATGCAAAACACAACCTGTGCATGGCCCGCCTGTTCGCCGGCGAGACGGCCCGGGTCGTGTCCGACGGCCTTCTGAAGATCCTCATGGGATCGGGGGCCTTCGAACTCGAGACCGTCACAAAGACCCTGGAGGCCGTCGATCACCGGTCCCTGCTGTCCGGCTACAGCGGCATGACGGCGGACATGGATCGTGCGGCGGACATCCTGTTCGACCGGGCCGGCGGCGGAGATCAACCATGACCGAAGCGCGAACCATCGTGGTGACGGGGGGCTCCAAGGGGATCGGCCGGGCCATCTGCCTCCGATTCGCCGGCCCCAAAGCCCGGGTCTATTTCAACTACGGCTCGGACGAACAGGCCGCCATCGGAACGGAGACCCTGGCCCGGGAAGCCGGCGGAACCGCCGTGGGTCGCCGGGTGGATGTGACCGCCGAGGCCGACATCAAGGCATTCTTCGACGAGATCGTGGAAGAGACCGGCGGCATCCACGTGCTGGTCAACAACGCGGGCATCGCCCGTGACGGCCTGCTGGTGCGGATGAAGTCCGCCGACTGGGATGCGGTGCTGGACACCAATCTCAAGGGCGCCTTCAACACCGCCAAGATCGCCGCCAAGACCATGCTGAAGCAGCGGCGGGGCCGGATCATCAACATCTCCTCGGTGGTGGGCGCCTCGGGCAACCCGGGGCAAGCCAACTACGTGGCGGCCAAGGCGGGGCTGATCGGCCTCACCAAGGCCATGGCCAGGGAACTGGCCTCCCGCGGCATCACGGTCAACGCCGTGGCGCCCGGCTACGTGGAGACGGAGATGACGGCGTCGCTGTCCGAAAAGGCCAAAGAGGCCATGTTGTCCCAGATCCCCCTGGCACGGGCCGGAACCCCCGAAGAGGTCGCCGCCGCCGTGGCGTTCCTGGCATCTGAAGAGGCCGCCTACATCACGGGTCACGTGATCCATGTCAACGGCGGCATGTATATGTGAAAGGAGATAAGGATTCAATGTCCATAGAAGATAAAGTCAAGAAAATAATCGCGGAAAAACTGAGCGTGGAGATGGAGGAAGTGGTGCCCGAGGCCTCATTCGTGGACGACCTGGGGGCCGACTCCCTCGACCTCGTGGAGCTGATCATGTCCATGGAAGAAGAGTTCGACATCGACATCTCCGACGAAGATGCCGAAAAGATCGCCTCGGTCAAGGACGCATTCGATTACGTTCAGCAGCATTCGTGAATAGTGGGTAAAGGAGGGGCATTGGAGAGGCGAGTCGTCATAACAGGAGTTGGGCTGGTCACGCCGCTGGCTGTTGGAACCGAAGAAACCTGGACCGCGCTGTGCGAGGGGCGGTCGGGCGTCGGCGAGATCACGCGGTTCGATACGTCGGCGTTTCAAACCAGGATCGCCGGAGAGGTGAAGGGCTTCAAAGCCGAGGACTTTCTGCCCAAAAAGGAGGCCAAGCGGATTCAACTCTTCATCGCTTACGCCGTCGCCGCGGCCCGCATGGCCATGGAGGATTCGGGGCTGATCATCGACGAATCCAACGAGGGGCGGGTCGGCGTCTTCACCGGGTGCGGCCTCGGCGGTCTGCAGATCCTGGAGGAGAACCACCGGATCATCGAGACCAAAGGCCCCAAGCGGGTGAGCCCTTTCTTCATCCCCATGATGATCGGCAACATGGCGCCGGGCATGATCTCCATCCACTTCCGGGCCAAGGGGCCCAACGCTTCGGTGGCCACGGCCTGCGCCGCCGGCACCCATGGGGTGGGCGAAGCCTACAAGATCGTCCGGTCGGGCGCGGCCGACGCCATGATCACCGGCGGCGTGGAATCGGTCATCACCCCCACCTGCATCGCCGGCTTCAACGCCATGAAGGCCCTCTCCACCCGAAACGACGATCCCACTAAAGCCTCCCGGCCGTTCGACCGGGACCGGGACGGGTTCGTGGTGGGGGAAGGCGCCGGCATGATGATCATCGAGCCCCTGGAAACGGCCCTGGAGAAAGGCCGGCACATCTACGCCGAAATCGTCGGTTACGGCATGAGCGGCGACGGGTATCACATGACGGCCCCGGCCCCGGACGGCGAGGGCATGGCCCGGTGCATGCGAGCCGCCCTGGCGGACGGCGGCCTGACCCCGGACGCGGTCGAGTACATCAACGCCCACGGCACCTCCACCCAGTATAACGACCTGTACGAGACCCGGGCCATCAAGGAGGTTTTCGGGGACAAGGCCAAATCGATCCCCGTCAGTTCCACCAAATCCATGACCGGCCACCTGCTGGGGGGCGCCGGCGGCATCGAGACCGTCTTCACGGCCCTAACCGTGGACCGGGGGATCATCCCGCCGACCATCAACCTGGACACCCCCGACCCCGACTGCGATCTGGATTACGTCCCCCACACCGCCCGACGCGTCGCCCTGACCACCGCCATGACCAATTCCTTTGGGTTCGGCGGCACCAACGCGGCCCTGATCCTCCAAAAACACCAGCCGTAACCGCTTCCGGAAGACCGAGCCTCCCTTTTGTTATCCAGCGCCCCTTTTCCCGGAAGGAGGGGCGCTTTTCTTTTCCCTTGAAAATCCCGCCTTTCGCGGTTATTTTGGGAATGGAGGCAGCCCATGACATACGACATACCCACAAGCGAAGATCCCAGCATCCATGACCGGAAGGCCATCGTGGAGGTCATCGGGGCCCACGAATGCCCCCTCTACCGGGTGGGAGACGAACTCCGCCTCAACGGGACCGCCCTGACCGCTCATCCGTTGGGCCGGGCCACCTGCATCATCCTGGCGGTCGATATCCAGGGGGTCCTTAAAAAATACGAAGGCGCCGAAAAAGACCCCCGCTACCGGTTCGACTGCGGCGGCTGCACCGGATTCATCAAGCTGGAATACCGCAAGCCCGGCACATCCAAACCGCCTGAAACCTTCCGGAACCCCCAGGAAATCGAGGCGGCCATGAATCTCCTGGGCAAGTTCTCCTTTTTCAAGGCGTTAGAAGAGGAACAGCTCCGGGAACTGCTCTCCTTCATCCGGATGAAAAAATACGACACCGGCGAGACGATTCTCCGAAAAGGGGAACCGGGCCGGAACCTTTATGTTATGGTGTCGGGAAAAGTGGCGGTGATGGGCGACGGCGACGTGGTCATCGCCTACCTCGACAAGGGCGAGATCTTCGGGGAGATGAGCCTGATCTCAGGGGCAGCGGTGGGCGCGACGGTCCATGCCGTGGAACCGTCCAAGATGCTCTACCTCAACGCAGAGGATTTCCGCCGGGTTCTCGACACCGTCCCCTCCCTCCAGATGTACCTGGCCTGCCTCCTGGCCCGGCGCCTCGCCCAGACCAACACGGCCATGTTCGACGAACTCTCCAACGAAATGATGGGAAAATTGTCGGAAATGACCCCTGCCGGCCTGTTCCAGATGTTCAACCTGAACCAGAAAACCGGCACCATCCGCCTGGATCTTCCCCAGGGAGAGGCGGAAACGGCCTTCCTGGAAGGGGAACTGATCCGGGCCCGCTACAACGGAAAAAGCGGCGTGGACGCCTTCTACGAAATCCTGGGGGCACATGAAGGCCGGTTCAAATTCCGGCCGGGTCTTCCCCCCGAGGAAATGGACGCCGACTCCCTGGGGGATTTCATGAAGATTTTGATGGAGGGGGTGCGGCGGATCGATGAGGCGGGCGGAGACCGATAACACTGCGGCCGCTGTTTGCCGGTATCCGCCGGCCTGGCGCAAAGCGGCCCGGAAATCTCCTTCGTCGGTAAAACTTTTCACTTCCATGGCGTACCGCCGTCCCGCGTAGCGCATGATCAAGTCGATTTTCCCGTTTCCCGCGGGAAATTCCGGCCAGACCCGCCCGCCTTTTCGCGAGATAAATTCCTTCACATCCTTCGGTCAGCAGCTTTCCCATCTTCAGGACGTGAAATCGGTCATCGGTTTTCAAACGCCGGTACGCCTCGTTCATGACCCAGATTTTGCCGCACTGGCGCGGAGCCCAGACCGTGACGTAGTGCCCGCCCTCGTCAACATCGTCGCCGATAAGCTGACGGCGGGCGTTTTGAATCAATTCTTCCCTGGGCACGTAATAGTGCAGATTTTTGTTCACCGGGCCATAGGATGAAAATTTTCTCATGGTGGACCTCTTGGCGATGGGTTGGGCGGGGCGGTTCTCCGCGAATGACTTGAATACCAATATAGCAGATGTCTATTGGACGCGCCAGCCAGGGCTTTGCGCTTTTTGTAATGCCTGGAAATAATGTTTGGCGTGCCGGGTTTTCGGAAATCTGAATCTTGGCTGGCATAATTTCCCATCTTTGGTTATTCTCTTTATGCAAGCCCTCTTTTTCCGGACGAGATTGCCGTCAACATCAAACAGAAGGGCGCCGAAACCAGCATGTCCTTGGTCCGGCATCCAAAGAGAGGAAAATCAGATGCTGTCAGAACTCATAGAATACGCGATCAAGAATGGCGCAACCGACGCCAAAATCATTTCAACCCGGGATATCGCAGTGGAAGACCACCTGGCGGATATGTGCCGAGACCCTCAGTGCGAAAACTACGGGCTCTCCAAGAGTTGTCCGCCGAATGTGTCAGGGCCGGATGGTTTTCGGAGACTGCTTGAGAGATATGATCACGCTGTCTTCTTCAAGATCGATGTGCCGACAGAGATCCTGGTTTCCTCATCCGAGGATCGGCTAGAGATCTTCAGGCTGCTTCACGAAATATCGGCCGGCATAGAGCATTCAGCCAAAGAAATGGGATTTCCAGAGGCACTGGCCTTTGCCGGCGGGTCGTGCAAAAAGATCTTCTGCCATGATCAACTTGTTTGCCGGGTGGTCAAAGAGGATGGGATGTGTCGGCACCCCGATATCGCAAGGGCGTCGATGTCGGGTCATGGCCTCAATGTGGCGAAATTGATGCAAATCGCCGGTTGGAAAATGGACCGGGTCATTGGAGAAACAGACCCAGATGCCATACCGATGGGATCTCTTTCAGGGCTGGTGTTGATTGGATGATAGAGAATATAGCATTGACGCGTCATTGAAGTTCCATACAACCAATTGAAACCAGCCGCGGTTTTCGGATAAGCTCTAAGTGATCGACCATGCTCTCCGAATACTCTTAGAATAAAAGGATTTGAACCATGTCTAATTTTGCTGGCCTTATTCTTCTGGCCATTATTTTCGGCGGGATGGCCGTATTGTTCTGGTACACCCGGTCATCGGACAAAATTGAAATCAATGAATCATTTGCCATGGAACGCGGTTGGGATTTTAAGGATGTGTTGCCGCAGTTCGGCCAAGCGCAGCGTAAACGCATTTTGAAGGCGGACAGTCCATTCACTTGGGAGTTAGAGATTTCGTTGCGGCAGTCAACCGTCAATACTTCCATCCCGGCTACATCGACCATCTGGAGAACCGGTGAAGTCGGCCTGGATGAGGGGATGATCGTCATCGGTCCCAAGTTAAGCGGCGGAATGAGTGACATCGACTTGTCCTCTCCGCTGGTTGCCGCGTTTTTCCGGTTTTTCATGGCAGGAGACCTGGCAAATGAAATCAGCAATTTAAAACCGACTGATATGCCAGATGGCGAGAATCTGACGATACTGGCAACCGACCCGAATCGGGCGCCCGCTGTTCTATACGCCGGTCTTATGGAGGAATATCGGTTGTGGTTGACCCGGTTCAAAAAGGAAGAAAGCTTTCCAGTGATGCTGCTCAATCCAAACCGGCTGCAATTTAAGACGCGGAAAGCGCTTAAAAAGGCGGATGAAGTCGATCAATTCGTCGATTTCGCCATCCGATCAGCCCGGAAGATTCAAACAGTCAGAAATTCATTTTGAAGTTTCCCGCTCAAGCACCCGCGGCGTAAATACGGTCCCTTTTCGTCCGCCTGGCGCTCTTTGAAACTCAACTGAGGCATGACGTTTTTTCTTTTCTTCTTGGTAGTAAAAGCCAAGGACTAAAAAGCCCGATTGAATGTCTCTATTATTTTCCGGTGGAAAAAGAAAGGCCTCGCGGGAGTACACTCCCATACCCATTATTCGTTGTTTTCCGTCCTCCCTCCGACAAATATCTTGATTATTAACCTCCTTCCTGTAATAACGAATATTGAACGCTTTAGGGGGCATTTTCCACTAAAAGGAAGGAAAACTCATGAGCTTTGGGAATATGCGGCTAAGAACAAAGATATTGATCGGCATTTGCGTGCCGCTGGCGCTGCTGGTCCTGCTCGGCGGGGTCAGCCTGATGAACGTCGGGGCCATTCTGGAAACCAGCGCGTGGGTGGACCATACCCACACAGTGATTCGCGATTCCCTGAAGATCATCGGTTCGGCCGTTGATATGGAAACGGGCATGAGGGGGTATTTGCTGGCCGGCAAGGAGGAATTCCTCGATCCTTACAAGGCCGGTGAAAAAGCGACCTATGAGCAGATCGAGGCTTTGAAAAATGTTGTCGACGACAACCCCGAGCAGGTCGATCGATTGGGAAAAGTGGAAAAAATCCTGCTGGAATGGCAGAAAAACGTGGCCGAACCGAACATCGCGCTGCGAAGGGAAATCGGCGACGCCGAAACCATGAACGACATGGCGAAGGTGGTTGGAAAGGGCGAAGGAAAACAATACTTCGATGCGTTCAGATTGCAGATCAAGACCTTCAAGGACCGGGAGGAGGCCCTGATCGCGGAACGCAAGGCGGCGGCCGAAAGAGCCTTCGAGGCGGCGAACAACAGCACGGCGAAACTGATCGAAACCGCCGGTTGGGTGGATCACACCATCGAAATGATCGCCAACGCCAATGAGCTGTTGGCTCTTGCCGCGGACATGGAAACCGGCATGCGGGGGTTTCTGCTGGCCGGCGAGGATGAATTCCTTGAACCCTACAACCGGGGTCGGGAAGGTTTTTTCGAGCATCTTGCCGCCCTGAAAGCGCTCGTTGACGACAATCCGCAACAGGTCAGGCGGCTGGAAGCCATCGGGCAGATCATGACCGCCTGGATTCGGAATGTATCCGAACCCGCCATCGCGCTGCGCCGGGAGGTGAATTCCGGATTCAAAACCCGGGAGGATGTCGATGCCTTCGTGTCCCGGAAGACGGGGAAAACCTATTTCGACGAGTTTCGGGAGAAAATACAGGCGTTCAAGGATATCGAATCCGATATGATGGTCGAACGGCGGAAAGCGGCCGAGGCGGAGCGCGCGGCCTACAAAGCCCATCTCGCCACCATGAGAGAGACGGATGTACGGGCCGATCATGCCCACACTGTCATCCGCCGGACGATGGAAATGCTCGCCGCCGCCGTAAACAGTGAAACCGGCATGCGGGGGTATTTGCTGGCCGGCAAAGAAGAATTTTTAGAGCCTTACAATACCGGCCGGGAACGGTTTTTCCAGCTGACAACGGCGCTCAAAGAGTCCGTTGACGACAACCCGGCCCAGGTGAAGCTGCTCGGCGAGATGGAGGGGACGTTCAGGGCTTGGGTGGAAAACGTCACGGAACCCTACATCGCCCTGCGCCGCGAGATCGGTTTTTCAAAGACGATGGACGACATGGCCGATAGGATCGGCGAGGCCCGGGGCAAAGCCTATTTCGATCGATTCCGCGAAACCATGGATGATTTCGAGAGCGAGGAAACCGCGTTGATGGCGGCGCGCAAGACCGAAAACCAGCGCACGGCGTCGCGGACCCGGACGGTGGTGGCGGCCTGCGCCATCGGGGCTATCGTCATCGGCTTGTTCCTCGCCTTTATCGTTACGCGGGAGGTCCAGAGACAAGTCGGCGGCGAACCGGCCGTCATCGCCCGCATCGCCCAGAAAATATCGGAAGGCGACCTGACCCTGACCGTGGACGACGGCAAGAAAACCGGCATATTCGCCGCCCTGGCGACGATGATGGAAAATCTGAAAAAAATCGTCTCCGAGATCCAGACGGCGGCCGCCAATGTGGGGTCCGGCAGTCAGGAAATGAGCGGCAGCTCCGAAGAGATGTCCCAGGGCGCTTCGGAACAGTCGGCTTCGGCGGAGGAGGTCTCCTCGACCATGGAGCAAATGGCGGCGAACATCCGGCAGAACGCGGACAACGCCATGGAAACCGAAAAGATCGCCGTCAAAGCCGCCGAAGACGCCGCGGCGGGCGGCAAAGCCGTCGGCGAGGCGGTGGCGGCCATGAAAGAGATCGCCGAAAAGATTTCGTTCATCGAAGAGATAGCCCGGCAGACGGACCTGCTGGCGCTGAACGCGGCCATCGAGGCCGCCCGGGCCGGCGATCACGGCAGGGGATTCGCCGTGGTGGCCTCGGAGGTCCGGAAACTGGCGGAACGGAGCCAGACGGCCGCCGCCGATATCAAGAAGATGTCGGGAGACAGCGTGGCCGTGGCGGAAAAGGCGGGCGAGATGCTGGGCAGGATGGTTCCGGACATCCAGAAAACCGCCGACCTCGTCCAGGAAATCACCGCCACGAGCAAAGAGCAGAGCACGGCCGCGGATCAGGTGAACAGCGCCATCCAGCAGTTGGACAACGTCGTGCAGCAAAACGCCACCGCATCCGAGGAAATGGCCTCGACCTCCGAGGAACTGGCGGCCCAGGCGGAACAGCTCCTGGTCACCATCGAATTTTTCAATGTGGACCGAAAGGGCAAGCCGAAAAAACAAGACGCCCACATCGACCTCGCGTCCGGCCGGGACGATGATGGCGATGAATTTGAGCGGGACTAGGCGCCCGAGGCGGAATATAGTCACTCGTGCGGTGGTTCTATGTATCGAGGGCTATCAAATATCGATAAAAATGTGATAGATGGTGAATGAGCGATCATTCAAATGATGCCGGGTTTCATCAACGGATTCCCGTGGCAATATTTCAGATTTTGCGAGTTGTCCTGGAGGACCGAGCCTGAGTTCACCAGCCTTTTTAAGGATATATCCACCAACATCGAAGCGGGCGGTTTCGATGTCTCCATCGAAAACATAGCCGAGCATTGCACCGGTTTTCATGAACGGCGCATACTGTCCCTTGATGAACCGCATCATTCCGTTTCCTACATATTCGTCGTTTCCAGTCTTGAACTGGCCTCCGGGTGAAAGAAAACGCAACCGCTTTGCTTCTATTGCAAAATATGCCTGGTATCCCCGGTCACAGGGTACCAGAAGGTCTATCCTTCCGGCAGGTGTATTTGAATCCAAATTCATGGATGGTATTTCAGGCTGTAGCTGAAAATTGATGGTTGTTGGTCCATCCCTGAACAAAGGTAGTCGTATTATTCGCGCATGCAGCCTTCTGGTGATCCAATCTTCCTTGTCATGCTCCGTTTCCTTGTACAAAGACTTGCCTGCCTGAAGAATGGAAAAGAGTATGATCGGAATATGTTTTTCAGGAAAAAGTCGCTTGAATGGTTCCGAATCACCGCTCATGTCAATTCACTCTCGATGCCGCGATTTCGCCGTAAATCCGCGCGGCATCGTTGATCGCGGCAGTGCGCGTCCAATTCAACAGGATATTGGGGCGAATGATATGCATTCGATCACTCTGAAAAAAAAGAATATCTCGTTCATAAACCAGCGCGCCGCTCTTTTTGGAAATGGTGTCATAGTATTGGCGTAGAATTTCAGTCAACCGTCCGGATATCTCCTTTTCTTTGTATATCGACTGTTTATCCGAAAGAGCGATGGTGACAATTGCCAATCCGGTTTCTTTGTCGGTTCCCCCCTCCGCCCAAACACGATAATTCGAGCCTTCCTGTCCGGCCCAGGTATTCAGCGTCCCGGTCAATGTGTCGGCAAATGCCGAAATTCCGTGTTGGGCGTAAGGCGACACCCTGGCTTGGTCCACCGGGTCGAGCGTCAAAATTTGAGGGGAATGCCGGGTTCCTGGTGTCGAACTGGGTATGAACACGTGAACCGTATCTTCGATGATCGCGATTTCCTGGTCTGTCAGGCCGAAATATTGATAGATCAATGGTTCGATTTTCCGTTGCGCCGAGTCCACAAGTTTCTTTCGCTCCGTACGCCATAATTTACCGCTCACTCCGGCGTTATCGAAAAAAGAATACCGCTTGGCCTCGGCTGTCAGTTTTATATATGCATTTTTCAAATCAATTTGAATTTTTCGGATTTCATCAGCCGTCTGTGTAATAATTTCTTCGGCTTCAGCTGAAATGAAATCGCTGTCCGCCAGAGGAAACGGTATTCTCAACAGTTCGTTCAGATGTACTTTATCTCTCTCGCTGCCCCAATTCGCCGATGTGTGAAAAAGGAAGTACTTTGCCAAACTGGATCTCAGATAGGCTGATAGGAACATTAATTTATCAGCATCTTCAGTTGGACCGGAAATTGATTGCAGGGAATGCTGGAAAAGTACATCGAAATCAGAATATGCTGCTTTACCGAATCCCTGACTCACCAATACCATGGGCGGTTTGAAAAGACTTGTATCTGGAACACGCCGCATATCATCTAATGATGCGCCAATACTTTCCAATCTTTTCTCAAGTGTCGTGCAATCGGGTTGGATTATCGCCGCCTGGATATTTCGGGAAGCATTAATAAAAAGTGTGGTGAGTTTCCATGGTTTTGGTTTTCCTTCCGGGTAGTTCGTATCGACTTTTGCTTTCTCCGGATAATAAGGTTGAAAACCTTGCCCTTTAATCCAACGCTTGCCTTCTTTTGGCGTCCCGGCCAATTCCGATAAAGGCGGAAGAGATTGAAGCAAATCAAGCAGCTTTTGATCCCTATTCGTCCCCCAAAGGCGCCTTTTCCAAACAACCGGGGCG
>JAABTM010000399.1 GCA_011389855.1 Desulfobacteraceae bacterium | reverse complement strand
GGCCGCCTGGTATCTGGAGACCGCCTTCCGGCGGCACCCCTACTTTTCCGAGTATGAGATGTGGCACCACATCTGCCGGGCCAGACGCGGCGAGCCGCCGGTCCCCTTCCTCTCTCCCCCGGTGCTTCAGCCCGACCTCTACCGCTACTACCGGACCCTGACCGACATCCGGAACGGCCATGAACGGAGGGCCAAAAGACGGCTGGAAACGGCCCTGGACCGGGACAGCCACGACAGCCTGTCCCATCACCTGCTGGAGCGCTACTTCGACCGCCCCCTGGACCAGCGCCATTTCTTCCCGACGCCGGAGGGATTGTGATGCCCGAAAGGAGCCCCATGAAAGGCTGGAAACGGTTTCTCTACGCCCTGTTTCTGGGGCCGTTTTTCCTGATCCTCCACTTCCGGGAGAACCGGGAGCGCTACCCCGCCGCCCGGTATTTCGCCTGGGCCTCCCTCCTTTGGATGGTCTGTTTCGTCTGGCTTCTCTTCGGATCGGATGTCGGCCCCGGCCTGGTTCGGACCGGATACATCCTGGGGTTTCTCGCCGTCACGATCCCCGCGGGGGTCTACTGCTGGGTTCTCGACGCCCGGTCCCGCCCGGAAGGAGCCGGCGAAAGCGGTACCGGCGGCTGGTCGCTGACCCGGGCCGTGGCATGGATGCTGGTCATGGGGACCCTCTTCGCCGGGATCAACAACCTCGTGCAGGCGGTTTACTTCTGGCTTTTCGGGGAACGGATCGCCGTCTATTTTTCAAACGAGACGAATCTTTTCCGGCTGTGGTTCGTCATCGGCCTCTTCTACGGCTTCATCTACGGCATCCGGCGGCGGACCGGTTATATCGACCGGAGCCTCGGGACCCTCCTGAGCGCCATCGGCGCCATTTCCATCTTCATCGCCGTCTACAGCGGACTGGTCCTGGTGCTGGTGATCTATCCGCTCCAGCGCCTGGGGCCCATCGCCTACCGGCTCCATCCCGCCGATTTCATCTTTTACGGCCTCCTTTTTGGCGTGGCCGCCATCTCCGCCCCCTTTCTGCTGAAGGCATCCGCCCGGCGCACTTTCCCAAAAGCCGCGGTTCTTCTGGCCGCCGGCATTCCCCTGATCCTGCTCCACCTGATCGCGGCCTCCGGCTACGGCATCCCGCTGACGCTCACGGTCGCTTCGGTCCTGGAAGAGGGGGGAGATCTCCCCGCGGCCCGTGCGCTCTACGCCAGGGCCATCCCCCACATCCGGTACGAGAGCCTGCTGGCCTCGCTCCACCACCGCCAGGGGGTGCTCCATGTGCTGGATCGGAACCACGCCGCCGCCCTGGGAAAGTTCAAGAAGGTGCTGACCGACTATTCGGAACCCTACGATGTCTACCGGAAGGCCCGGCGGTATGTGGACAGTTTCGAAGAAGACGCCGGTCCGGACCGGGCCGAAGGCCGGATCCTTCCCGTCCGGCACCGCTCCTTCGAGCAGGCGGCCTCCTGCTTTCCCAATTCCCTTTCCGTGGTCCTGAGCTTCTATGAGGGGGCGCCGGTGGATGTCCGGGGGATGAGCTACGCCATCAAGGAGGGATTCGGCAAGGGCACCTTCGTCTGGAAGGCCGAATCCTTTCTCGGCCGCCACGGCTATCGCCTGATCACCACCCTCTGGCAGGACGCCGACACCCTCGTGGCCCTGCTGGATGCCGGATACCCGGTGCTCGTCTACACCCCCGGCCATGTCTACACCGTCTACGGTTACGACGGCCCCATGGAGATCTTTTTCACCTATGATACGGCCCGGTCGAACCGGTGGAACGACAAACCCTTTGCAGCGCTTCAATCGGACTGGATGGCGGGGGGATTCCAGATGAGCGTGGTGGTCCGCCGGGAGGAGGCCGACGCCTTTTCAGACCGCTTTCCGGGGGTGGTCCGGTACGCAGAAAGCTACCGGCTCTGGCAGAAGACCCTCATCACCGCCCACTATGAAGGTCGGGACGCCTACTGGAAGGATTACAACCCCTACCGCGTCGCGGAAACCCTGGGGCTGGACCGTTTGAAGATCGGCGCCGACGATCTGCTCAGCGAAAGCTATTCCCCCCTGCCCTGGAAGGAGGACCACTGGACCGGCGAGATCCTGGCGATCCTGGACCGTCCCTGGGCCACCCGATGGCCCGTGGTGGAACGGCACCTCCTTTACCTTCTCCGGGCCCGGCAGCCGGAGAGGGCCCTCGATTTCGCGCGGCGGTACGAATCCCACCTCTCCGAGGAGGCGACCGCCCCCTTTTCCCGGCTCCTGGAGCTGAAACTGGCGGCCGCCGCCATGGTCGGGGACGACGCCGACATCCGCTCCCTCTCCGAAAAACTGATCGGGATCACGGACAACAACGAATACGGCTCCTACTGGGGCCATTATTTCAAGGCCCGCCGCCTCATGGCCCGGGGCGACCTGAAAGCGGCCGCCTCCCTGCTGCTTCCGGTGCTGGACGAATTTTATATAAGCGGATACGGCGATTCGGATGTCTTTCCCGCTATCCTCGACACATTGAACCGGATCCATCAACGGGATGCGTCCGTCATCGACCCCGATAAGATGTCGCGCATCGAGGTGGCGCGGGTTCATTTTGCTTCCTGGGGGGCGGAGTCGTCGTCGCCCTTTTCCGCCCACAAAAGCCGACTACGAACCGGCGGGCAGTCTGGTGGAATTCCGGCAGCCCGGGGGACGAGTTCTCTTTTTTACTGACACGGCCGGGATCTTCCCGAAAGGGTATCCGACGCCGCAGGCAACCGGACCGGTGAGGAGATTTACGGCGAAACCGGCGACCTCGTCAAATACACCGAGTTCGAATTCGACGCCTTCAACCCATGCTAAAAACAGTGAATTATCTTATAACTATATAATAATATTTTACATGAAATATAGATGCTTAAAAGATTTTATATTCTGTTTGTCTGTATTGGTTTTATTGTTATTGTTTGGATTTGATTCAACTATGTCAATAATCATTTTTTTTGTGTTTTTATATCTCAGACGCTCGTTATCTTTCTGATTAAAGAGCCTTAGAGCAAGCTAACCCTGCCTATAGCGGACTTGGGTGTGAGGCCCGGCTCGCATACTGAATGAACATAAAAAAAGTCATCCTTTATAGCATTGTTTTTTTAGCTGTAGTTCTGGCTGGACTGGGATCTTCTTTTTTAATTTCCAAAAGAAGTGCAGAAAAAGTCAGGGAAAGCTATGTTGGCGAGGTTTCCCAATTAAAAGGCCATCTTATTCTCTTTAAAGGTGATGATTTTCGCCCTTGCTGGTTGTTTAACGGCTGGTTGTTTAACGGGGAATATGCAAATCAAATGACAGGTGCGACATTTGATGTCTATGTGTCATTATTGGGAAATGTTCAAACAGAGCCTTAACGCAGGACGACCATTTCAAAGGAAGTGTTTCAAATATTTACAAGCAAAGTGTCGCTGTAGTGCTAAGAAAGGGAAGCTTTATATGGCTTTCTGCATAGTTTTTGTATACTGTCCCAAGTTATAAATCATACGACGATTCCGGATGACGGACGCCAATCACCGCCATCGCCGACGGCCTTGATCCGGCCCGGAGCCAGAGCTTTGCCTATGACGACCTCTACCGCCTCGTTCAAGCCGCCGGTGGCTACGGCCAGATCGGCTATACCTACGACAAGACCGGCAACCGGCTGTCCAAAACCGAAAACGGCCTTGTCGATTTTTACGCCTACGAACCCGGCACCAGCCGGCTGTCCGACATCAACGGCGCGACGGAGCAGACCTTCGCCTACGACGCGGTGGGCAACACCACGGCCATCGACGGCCGGACTTTTACCTACAACCAGAACAACCGCCTGATCCGCGCGACCGAGAACGGTGCCGTCCTGGGCGAGTACATCTACAACGCCCTGGGCCAGCGGGCCGTGAAAACGGTCGGCGGGCAGACGACGGTCTTTTTCTACGACCTCTCTGGCAACCTGATCGCCGAAGCGGACACCGCAGGTGGCATCCAGAGCGAATACGTCTGGTTAAACGGCCGGCTGCTGGCCGCGATTCGAAACGACATCCGGGTGGAAGCCGACGTAAAGATCGAGCCGGGGACCCTGAACCTTGCAAGCCAAGGCCGTTGGATTACCGCCTTCATCGAACTGCCCGAAGAGTACCATGCCGCGGATATCGATCCGGATTCGGTGA
>JAABTM010000109.1 GCA_011389855.1 Desulfobacteraceae bacterium | reverse complement strand
GGCGATCCACATCTGGGCCAGATCGTCCCCCACGAAATGGGTTCCGGCCATGGCCGTGGTGGTCTTGCCGCAGCCGCTGGGCGCGGCGCCCGCGAACCAGGTGATCCGGCCGGCCGGTTCCTCGAAGCCGGTGATGAACATGTGCTCCGCCAGTTCGGACGCCCGTTTTTCATAGACGGACCGGTCCACCGAAAACCGGTGGTTCCCTTTTTTAAGCAGAAGCGTGTTGCCGGCGTAGGTGCAGTTGAAGCTGTAGGTCGTCAGATGGCTCCGGTCCATGAAGACCCGGGCGTCGGGCAGATCCTCGGGCCGGTTCAGGCCTTCGCTGTGGATGTTGGTGTAGAAATGGCCCAGCCGCTTCACCTCCCGGTCGAAATTCCGGTAGGCGTTCCGGTACAGAATTTCGGCGCTGTGGGCCACGTAGGCGGAGCTGGTGAGTTCCAGGGCCGGGTTGGAGACCGGGGCGCCCACGGGGCCGCGCATGTAGCAGCCCACGATCAGGGTCATCCCCTTCATGATCCCGCCCATCTTGTCCCGCACCTCTTCCAGGGCCATCTCCCGCTCCATTCGCTTGGCCAGGGACGAAACCGTCTCCACCGGATTGGCGATGTAATAGGTCCGGTCGATGATCCGGCCCTGTTCCTCCTCGAGGTCGTAGTGGATGGTGTGGCCGTCCATGGGGAGCTTTCTCTCCTCGCCTTTTTCAAGAGCGAGTTCCCGGATGAACCGGCGGTCCGCTTCGGATCCGGTGTTGACGTAAACGGTGTCCGGCTCGCACAGGACGATGGCGTTGGCGATCTTGACGAGAATTTCGGGCGTTGCGATCCGTCCGATCCGCTTTAGATGATCCGACGCCATCTTGTCATGAAATACCCGGTTCGCCGCTTCGGGCGAATCGATCTTGCCGATCTCCTGGACGATGTCGATCCCGATATTCTTCTGTAACATGCCGGCTCTCCTTGTATGCTGTGATTACACCGGAAGCGTGAACTGGGGTTCGCCGAGCTGAAACGCTCCCCTGGAAATCCAGTCTTTGAGGATGGCGGCGATTTCCCGCGCCTTGACGAGGCTGGACAACGGCACCGTGGGGGTGGGCTCGCCGTTCACCTGGATGGATCCGCTTTTCAATTCCGCATAACTGACCTGACCGTAGCTTTTGGACACGCCGTTGGGATAATCGTTGCCGTAATCGACGATCTGGGTAAAGATCTCCTCGTCGGAGACAGCCGTGTACCGGGCCATCTCCTCGTTGAGAATGGGGATGGGGATCCCCAGCCCCACCGTCAGGGAGCACCCGTACCCCTGCATGCTGGCGCCCCGGAGCCAGTCCGCCGACATCCCCTTGAGGTCGCCCATGACGCAGAGGGTGCCGGCCGGCGTCACAGGGGTCCCGCCGGGGGTCCGGTCCGCGGACGGCTTGTGCTGGGTGCCGTGCCAGGTGACGTATCCGACGCCGCCGCCCAGAAATATCCGGGTTCCGATGCCGATGGTCTTGTAGTAAGGGTCGTTGAACAGGGGGCTCAACTGGCCCGCCGAACAGTAGTTGGCGTTGCCGGCCCTGGGCTTGAGGGCGCCCATGTAGGTGTAGATGGTCTTTTTGGTGAGATTGATGGCGCAGTTGTAGTTCTGGTACCCGTTGCGGGGGTTGCACAGCACCGCGTAGGGGAGGCTTTCCAGATCGACCTTCTTCTGGGCCGACCGGTTGGGATAGCAGTCGGTGCCGTAGGATTCGGCCTCCAGGTGGACCTTTTTCCCGGCCGCCAGATCCTGGATCACGTGGCCGCCGCCATAGTTGAACTCCCCCGGAGGCACCTTGTTGAGAGGATCGTCCTCGCAGGGCTCCGTGGCCCCGATGTAACAGTCCACGGCCGCCAGGCCGGCATAGGCCGGCACGTTGTTCAGCCAGACTTTGGCCGCCTTGATGGTGGGGGTGAACTGGCCGAAATTGATGAAGGCGCCCGAGGAACACATGGGGGAAAAGGTGCCGGTGGTCACCACGTCCACCTGCCGGGCGGCCCCCTCCGGGCCTTCGTCCCGGACGATGTCGATCATCTCTTCCGCCGTGACCACCACGACCTTGCCGGAGCGGATCTTTTCATTGATCTCAGCGTAGGTTTTATTGACCTTATGGGTTTTCATTGCCTGTGGACCTCGCCTCTAAAAATAGCGTCATTTGAGATATTGCAATTCGGTTGCGGCGTCTTCGATCTTTTGGAGCACATTGTTCCGGATCCATCCCTCGTCCCACCATTCCACCGGGTTGACGAAGGTATGGCGCACCATCATGCCGAAATGGAGGTGATCGCCGCCCGCCATGCCGGTAACGCCGGTCTTGCCGATGACGTCCCCTTTGCGGACGCCCTGGCCCTCCTTCACGCCGATGAGACTCAGATGGGAGTAGGTGCTGAAGAGCCCGAACCCGTGGTCGATCACCACCGTGTCGCCGTAGATGCCGATGTTCCCGGTAAAGGCGACCCGGCCGTGGTTGGCCGCCGGAACCTCCGCGGCTTTGAAGGAGGCCAGGTCGATGCCCATGTGGTCCTGCCGGTCGATGACCCGGTCGTTATACCGGTACTCGCGATGATCGGCGAAGCTGGCCTGGCGGGCGGAACCGGGGAGGCGCAGAAAACCGCCCTCCCAGTGGCGTTTGGCATCGGAATCTTGGGTATGGTGGGTCAGTTCCGCGTAACTGGCCTTGCGAAGGTGGCGGTTGACCCAGATGAAACGCGCCAGCGGGGACGGATCCACCGAAGCCGGGATCATGGGCGAAAACTCCGGCATCTTCCATCCCAGGAACCGGTCCGAAATGTTGATGACGTCGTCTTTGAACCGTCCCTTGCGGAGGTAATGGGGAAAGCCCGCCCGGCTCTCGTTGCCGGCCGGATCCGTTGCGAAGATGCGCAGGTCGATCCCCGAGCCGTTTTCCCCGGGATCTTTATCATAGGAAATGGCGATGAACGCGAGGTATACGGCGGGGGAGTCCACGCCGAACAGGTCGTTGGCCGGCTGGCCGGGATAGATGTCGCCGTCCACGGCGACCCCGTGCTCGGTGCAGTCTTCGGAGAGAGTGTAGATGACCAGGCCGGACCCGCCGGAGACCAGGTTGTGGGACTTGCTCACCACCCGGATGTCGGGGGGGCGGGTGTCGATGAGGACCGATTTTTCCAGCGTGGCCCGATTGCCGTTGAACCAGTGCCGCCAGGAGGCGTCGGCGGCCGTGACGGCGAGGGTGGCCCGGCCGTCGGTGAGCCCGAGTTCACGGGGGGAGATTCTGACCTGAAGGGTCTTCTCGGTCACCGCGCCGGATCGGCCGACGAAGGGGGCGACGAATTCTTCTTCGGCCAGGGTCGCCACCCGTCCGGCCCTTTCGAGCCGAATGCCGGCCCGAACCAGGCCGCTGCCGCTGTCCGTCACCATGACCGTCAGGGGCTGATCCGCGTTGATATAAGCGATCTCCTCCGCCAGGGCGATGCGGGGCGGGGAACCATCCAGCTTGACGAACACCAGCCAGCCGATGCCGCCGATCCCCGCCAGCAGCACCAGTACGCCCACAATCATCAAACAACCGACACCAGCGTTTCCGCTTCCTCTTTTTCTCACGCGATTCTTAATGCTCCTATCCATTCAAAATTCTCGGGATCATAGCAACTATATCCCGACCGATCAAGGGATGTTTTTCGTTTCTTGACTTTTAAACCGGCGAGGGGTACATTTTTGTCATGGACCGCCGCATCGAAATACAGGGACTGACCGTCGGGGGGGACGCCCCATTGCTGCTAATCGCCGGGCCCTGCGTCATCGAAGACGAAACCACCGCCCTTTCCATCGCCGGCCACCTGCGGGAACTGACCCGGCGGCTCGGCGTCCCCTTCATCTTCAAGGCCTCCTACGACAAGGCCAACCGCTCTTCCCTCGCCTCTTTCCGGGGGCCGGGGCTCGCCGACGGCCTCCCGGTGCTGGCGCGCATCAAGGAGCGGCTCCATGTGCCGGTGCTCTCCGATGTCCATGGCATCGAGGAAATCGGCCCGGCCGCCGAGGTGCTGGACGTCCTCCAGATCCCGGCCTTTCTCTGCCGCCAGACCGATTTCCTCCTGGCGGCGGCAAAGACCGGAAAGCCCATCAACGTGAAAAAGGGGCAGTTCCTGGCGCCCTGGGATATGGAGAACGTCCTGGCCAAACTGACCGCCGCCGGCAACCGGAACATCCTGATCACCGAGCGGGGGGCCTCCTTCGGGTACAACAACCTGGTGTCGGACATGCGGGCGATCCCCATCATGCAGGAGATGGGCTACCCGGTGATCTTCGACGCCACCCACTCGGTGCAGCTGCCGGGCGGGGCCGGGACCCATTCCGGCGGACAGCGGGAATTCGCGCCTATCCTGGCCAAAGCCGCGACTGCCGCAGGCGCCGACGGGATCTTCCTGGAGGTCCACCCCGACCCCGACCGGGCCCTCTGCGACGGCGCCAACTCCCTCCATTTAGAGACACTGGCCGATCTTCTTCCCCGGCTCCTGGCCATCCGACGGGCCATCGCCCGACCATGACCCCGTCCCTCGAAGACCGCCTGCGCGCGGTCCGTCTTCTCCTTCTGGACGTGGACGGCGTGTTGACCGATGGGTCCATCATCTATTCCGACACCGGCGCCGAGACCAAAATTTTCAACGTCAGGGACGGACTGGGCATCCGGATGCTCCAGCGGGCCGGCATCGGGGTGGGGATCGTGACCGGCCGAAGCGCCGGGGCCCTGCGCCACCGGTGCCGGAACCTGGACATCGATCTCCTCTTCGACGGGGTGGGCGACAAGGGGGCGGCGCTGCCCGCCATTCTGGAAAAAACCGGGCTCCGGGCCGACGCCGCGGCCTTCATGGGGGACGATCTGCCCGACCTGTCCCTCATGGCCAAAGTTGGAACCGCCATCGCCGTGGCCGACGCGGCCCCCGAAGTCCTTGCCGCCGCTCACCTGACAACGGAACGACCCGGCGGCAAAGGGGCGGTCCGGGAGGCGGCTGAGATCCTCCTTAAGGCCAGGGGCGAGTGGGAAACGACATTGCGCGGGTTTCGGCCATGACGGCGTCCCGACGCCGCCGGACCCGACGCCGGCTGAAATGGATTCTGGCGGCGGTGATCGTGTTCTGCCTGTCCGTGGTGATCGCGCTGTTCACCCGGTACCAGCGCAGCCACGACCCGGCGGACACGGCCCAAACCGGCGCGCCGGACGATGCGACGGTCTCCGTGGGCCGCGTGGAGCACACCGCCACCCGCCGCGGCCGGGTCGAATGGCGGTTGAGCGCCGACGCGGTCCGGTATCTCAACGAGGAGAAAAAAGCGATCTTCGAATCGGTGGACATCACGTTCTTCACCGAAAACGGCGAGGAGATCCGCCTGGCGGCCCATGAAGGGGAACTCGACACCGAGACCCAGAACATCCGCATCACCGGCGACGTCCGGGTGACCAGCGGCGGGTATCGTCTGGAGACTCCGAAACTCCGGTACGCCCATGACCGGAAGGTCTTCATCGCCGACGACGGGGTCCGGGTGGAAAGCCAACGGAACAGACTCTCCGCCGAGGCCATGACCTTTTATCTGGAGAACGACAAAGCGGAACTGAGGGGCAACGTAGAGGGGGTGATCCATGAACCGATTGCGTTTTAACCACGCCCTGCTGGGCCTGGCGTTTTGGATGGTTCTGACCGGCCTTGCCGCGGGGGCCGAGAAAGCGGCGCCCGCGGAACGCATCCAGGTGCGCGCCGACCGGCTGGTAGCCGACCAGAAGGGGCAGTACGCGGAATTCAACGGGAACGTCCGGGCCAGCCAGGGGAAGACCATCATCACCTGCGATCAACTGCGGATTCATTACGCCACCGACGCGCCCGAAGGAGCGGAAAGCGGCGAGCCCATCGAAAAGATCGTGGCCGAGGGCAACGTCAATATCGAATTCGACGACAAGGTCGCCCAGGCCGACAGGGCGGTCTACACCACCCGGGACCGGGTCCTGGTGCTGTCTGGGGATACCGCCAGGGTGACCAGCGGCAAAGACGCCATCAGCGGCTCCAGGATCGTGGTGGACCGGGTCGGCGAACGGATCAGCGTGGAGAGCGGCGACAAGCCGGTGGAGGCCGTCTTCTACCCGTCGGGCAAAGGGCTCGACTGACGTGGCGGTCCTCTCGGTCAAGGAACTGATCAAGATCTACCACGGCCGAAAGGTGGTCGACGCCGTGAGCCTCTCCGTGGAGAGCGGATCCGTGGTGGGATTGCTGGGTCCCAACGGCGCCGGAAAGACCACCACCTTCTACATGACCGTCGGTCTGATCCGCCCCGACGGCGGGCAGGTTTTCCTTGACGATGCCGATATTACCGATTACCCTATGTACCTGAGAGCGCGCCGCGGCGTGGGCTATCTTCCGCAGGAAACGTCCATTTTCAGGAAATTGACGGTGGAACAGAATGTGCTGGCGGTGCTCGAGATTTTCCCCATGTCCCGGACCGAACGTCGGAATCGGGCCAAAGCGCTCCTGGAGGAACTGGGAATCCACCACCTTTCAAAACAGCGGGCCAGCGTCCTTTCGGGAGGAGAGCGCAGACGGCTGGAGATCACCCGGGCACTGGCGACGAACCCGTCCTTTGTGCTCCTGGATGAACCCTTCGCAGGGGTCGATCCCCTGGCCGTCATCGATATCAAGACCATCATCGAACATCTGAAGCGCCGGGCCATCGGGGTCATGATATCGGACCACAACGTCCGGGAGACCCTGACCGCCTGCGACCGGGCGTACATCCTGAGCGACGGCCGGGTAATCGAATCCGGCGCGCCGGAGAAGATCGCCGCCAGCGACATCGCCAGAAAAACGTATTTGGGAGAAGGTTTCCGTTTGTAACCATGGCTTTTGAACTCCAACAACATGCCAAGCTCACCCAGCAGTTGGTGATGACCCCGCAGCTACAGCAGGCCATCAAGCTGTTGCAGTTGTCCCGTCTGGAGTTGCTCGACGCCATCCGCCAGGAAATGGAGGAAAACCCCGCCCTGGAAGAGGTTCCGGAAGCCGCGGCCGAAGAACAACCCCTGGCGGAGGAGCCGGAACCGGCGGCGGAGGGGCCGGAAAAGGAAGTCACCATCGAAGAGCGGCTCACCGAGGATGTCGACTGGCGGGATTACATCGACGAATACAACACCCCCGGCAAGGTCAACTTCGAAGGCGAGGCCAAGGAATCCCCCCAGTACGAAGCCTTCATCGCCCCCAAGGAATCCCTCAGCGACCACCTGTTGTGGCAGCTGCTCATGACCTCCCCCACGCCGGAGGAGGAACGGATCGCCTCCATCGTCATCGGCAATCTCACCCGGGACGGGTTCCTCGACCTCTCCCTGGAGGAACTGACGGAGGCGTGCGGCGAACCGCGGGAAACCGTCGCTTCGGTCCTGGCCCTGCTCCAGACCTTCGATCCACCCGGCATCTGCGCATTGAATTTGGTGGAATCGCTCCTGATCCAGATCGATCGTCTCAAAATCGACCACCCCCTGGTCCAGGAGGTTCTCCAGCACCACTTCCACAATCTGGAAAACCGGAACTACCGGGCCATCGCCCGGGCCCTGAAACAGGACATGGAAGAGATCGTGGCGGCGGTGGAGGTGATACGGGGGCTGGACCCTTACCCCGGCCGCCAGTTTTCAGAGGAAGCGCCCCAGTACATCACCCCCGATATCTACGTCCATAAGATCGAAGACGACTTTATCATCGTCCTCAACGACGACGGCATGCCCCGGCTGCGCCTCAGCGCCTACTACCAGGAAGCCGTGGGCGGCGACGACAAGATGACCGCCAACGCCAAGCAGTACATCCAGGAGAAGATCCGCTCCGCGTCATGGCTCATCAAGTCCATCCAGCAGCGGCAGAAAACCATCTACCGGGTGATGGAGAGCATCCTCAAATTCCAGCGGGATTTCTTCGATAAGGGGATCGACCACCTGAAGCCCCTGGTCCTTCGGGATGTGGCCGAGGACATCGAGATGCACGAGTCGACCATCAGCCGGGTGACCACCAACAAATACGCCTACACGCCCCAGGGCATATTCGAACTCAAATATTTTTTCAACAGCTCCATCAGCCGGTCCGACGGCGATGCCATGGCGTCGGCCAGCGTCATGCAGCGGATCAGGCAGATCATCGACCATGAAGACCCCAAAACGCCCCTGAGCGACGATAAGATAGCGGAGATGCTCAAGGAATCCAACATCAATATCGCCCGTAGAACGGTTGCCAAATACCGGGAAATGATGAGGCTGTTGCCGTCCAGTAAACGCAGACAATATTAAGGAGGCGATCCATGCAAACATCGGTATCCTTCAAAAATCTGGACCCGTCGGACAATCTCAAGGCGTATGTGAGCGACAAACTCGATCGGTTCGATAAGTACCTCGAGAACCCCGCCGACGCCAGCGTGGTGCTGTCGGTGGAAAAATTCCGCCACATCGCCGAAATCAACATCGCCGGCGACCGTCTCAAGATAAAGGGCAAAGAAGAAACAAACGACATGTACTCGGCCATCGATATGGTCCTGGATAAAATCGAAAAGCAGATCAAAAAAAACAAACAGAAAAAACGGGACCGACGCGGCGCCGATTCCAAGGCCATGGTGATGGAGAGCATGGCCGAGGCGGCGGCCATAGTCCCCGCCCCCTCTCCGGGGGACGGGCCGAGGGAAGTGAAGGTCAAAACCATCGAATACAAGCCCATGGACGTGGAAGAAGCCGTCCTCCAGATGGACCTGGCCGACGAGGTTTTTCTGGTTTTCGCCAACGCCAAGACCGACCAGATCAACGTGCTGTACCATCGGAACGACGGCCATTACGGACTGATCCAGCCCCTGGCGTGACCCGATAGGAGCGCCAAACGGACGCCCAAATGGATGGCGCCGCGGTTTTATGTGACAACTGATGAAGATTCTCGACGTATTGGAACAGGAAGGCATACTGGTCGACCTGAAGGCCAGGGACAAAAAAGGGGTGATCGAAGAGCTGGTCGCCCCCATCGCCCGGATCTCCGGCATCGAAGACGACCGGCTGGCCCGCGTGCTGCTGGATCGGGAACGGCTCGGCAGCACCGGCATCGGCGGCGGCATCGGCATCCCCCACGGGAAGTTGAAAGACCTGGACCGGCTTATTCTGGGGTTCGGCGTGAGCCGCCGGGGGATCGATTTCGAGTCCATGGACGGAATGCCGACCCATATCTTTTTCCTTCTGGTGACGCCGGAAAACTCCACCGGGCTCCACCTGAAGCTGCTGGCGCAGATCTCCAGGATCTTGAAAAACGAAACGTTCAAAGAACGGTTGCTGGCCGCGACCCACCCCTCGGAGGTGGTCGAGGCCATAAAGGAGCACGACGCCGCCGATTGACTCCGGGATATTCCGGAGGCACGGGGTCGGCGGCGTCCATTCGATGAAGCATCTGAAGATTTTCATCATCACAGGAATGTCGGGTTCCGGGAAGAGCACCGCCGTCGCGGCCTTCGAGGACGCCGGGTTTTACTGCGTCGACAACATGCCTGTGGCCCTGCTCCCCAAATTTCTGGAGTTGCCGCTTCACCGCGACGCCAATTTCAGCGGCCTGGCCTTTGTCATGGATCTCCGGGAGCGCGGGTTTCTCACCCGCTACGAAAAGATCCTGGATGATCTCCGGGAAAAAGAGGGATACAATTTCGAAATTCTCTTTCTGGAAGCCAGCGAGGCGATGCTGCTGCAACGCTACCAGGAGACCCGGCGGCACCATCCGCTCTCCGGGGACAAAGGGCTCCTGGAAGGGATCCGGGAAGAGAAACAACAGCTGGAGGGGTTGAAAAGATCGGTCGACGCCGTTATCGATACATCCAGTTACAATGTTCACGAACTCAAAACCTACATCCTCGACATCGTTCAGAAGCACAAAAAACTGGCCGAAATGCGGATTCACATCCTCTCCTTCGGCTTCAAGTTCGGCGTTCCGCTGGACGCAAACCTGATCATCGATGTCCGGTTTATCGACAACCCCTATTTCGTCCCCCATCTCAGGCCCCTGGACGGAAAGAATCAGGCGATCAAAGACTATGTGTTGACCCAGCCGGACACCCGGATCTTTCTGGAACAATACCTGGCGCTGCTCGATTTTCTGATTCCACGATACGAAAAGGAAGGGAAGGCATATCTGACCATCGCCGCCGGCTGCACCGGCGGCCGACACCGATCCGTGGTCATCGCGCGTGCGTTCCACGAGCACATTAAAAAGGCAGGCAAACGCGTGGACATCGCCCATCGGGATATTTCACAGGTCAGCGGCTGAACCGCGGAGAAAGGATTTCATGTTACCACACCAGATAGCGCCCGGATAACATTATGATCGGCATTGTCATTGTGACCCACAGTCGGCTGGGGGAAGCCCTTATCGAAGCCGCCGAATTTATATTGGGATCCCGCCCCGAAAAAACGGCGGCGGTGTCCATCGATCTCCAGGAGCCGGCCGACGCCCTCCGGGACCGGATCGCTGAGGCCGTCAAATCGGTCCGCCATCCCCAGGGGGTGCTGGTGCTGACGGACATGTTCGGCGGCACGCCCTCCAACCTCGCCTATTCCTTTTTGGAGGAAGGACGGATAGAGGTCATTTCGGGGGCCAACCTCCCGATTTTGATCAAAGCCGTCAATTCCCGGGGAGATATGGAACTGGTCGAACTGGCCGAATGCATCGAAGCCTACGGCAAAAGGAGCATCTCCCTGGCCAGCGGGATTCTGAAGGGCAACAAGCGGAGCTGACGTTCGTTGTGGGATCTCCATCCGGTCACAGCGGCCGACCTGTCCGCCCTTCTCGATATCGAAGCCGCGTGCTTCGACCGTCCCTGGAACCGGGACGTCTTCCTGGATGAACTGGCCCGTCGGGACGCCGCCGGTTACCTGCTGAGACGGCCGGCGCCCGACGCAAACGGGGCAGTCGGCTATATCTGCTTTCGACTGCTCTACGGCGAGATGCACCTTACGAAGATCGCCGTGGCCCCCCAATGGCGCGGCCAGGGGCTGGCCGCCCGACTGCTGGTCCACGGGATGGAAACGGCAACGGCACTGGGCGCGACGGCGGTCCTTCTGCAAGTGCGGCCGACCAACCGGCCCGCCCTGGGGCTCTATCGCCGATTCGGATTCCGCCAAATCGGCAGACGAAAACAGTATTTTTCCGAGACCGGGGAAGACGCCCTGGTCCTAATGAGACACCTAAAGGAGGATTCATGACCACCAAAATCGGAATCAACGGATTCGGCCGGATCGGTCGCCTCGTGTTCAGAGCGGCGCTGCGCCATGACGACGTGGAAGTGGTCGCCATCAACGACCTGATGGAACCCGCCACCATGGCCTATCTTCTCACCCATGATTCGGTTCATGGAACCCTGGACATCGACGTCGCCGTCAAAGACAACGCCATTGAAGTCGACGGCAAGACCATTCGGGTCAGTTCAGCCAAGGACCCGGCCCGGATCGACTGGAAAGCGGCGGGCGCCGACATCGTGGCCGAGTGCACCGGCCTCTTTCGAGATACGGAAAGCGCAGGCAAACACCTCTCCGCCGGGGCGCGAAAGGTGATCATTTCCGCGCCGGCCAAAGGCCCCGACATCACCATCGTCATGGGGGTCAACCACAACCAGTACGACCCCCGGAATCATAACGTTATCTCCAACGCCTCCTGCACCACCAACTGCCTGGCGCCGGTGGCCAAAGTGCTGCTGGAAAACTTCGGCGTTAAATCCGGCTTGATGACCACCATTCATTCCTATACCGGCGATCAGCGCCTCCTGGATTTTCCCCATAAAGACCTCAGAAGAGCACGGGCGGCGGCCTTGTCCATGATCCCCACCACCACCGGCGCCGCCAAGGCCGTGGCCCTGGTGCTCCCGGAGCTGGAGGGCAAGCTCAACGGCCTGGCCGTCCGGGTGCCCACTCCCAACGTCTCTCTGGTGGACGTGGTGGTGACGGTGGAAAAATCGGGCGTCACCGTTTCCGACGTCAACGAAGCCATGAAAACCGAAGCCGAAGGTTCCCTCAAGGGCATCCTCGGATACAGCGAGGAACCGCTGGTCTCCATCGATTTCAACGGCTGCCCCCTCTCGTCCATCGTCGATGCCCCCAACACTTACGTTGTGGACGACCTGGTGAAGGTGCTCTCCTGGTACGACAACGAAATGGGATATTCCAGCCGAATGGTCGATCTGGCCGCTATGATCGGGGCTCAGCTATAGGAGAAAGGAGGGGGAATGGCCGACAGAAAACCTTTGATGGCCGGCAATTGGAAGATGCACAAGACGGTCGACGAGGCCGTCGACGCCGCCCGGAACCTGGCCGACCGGGTCTCGGGCGCATCCGGCGTGGAGATCATGATCGCCCCGCCCTTCACGGCCCTGGCGCCCATGGCCGACGCTCTTCAAAACACCCGCATCGGGCTGGGCGGACAAAACCTCTTCTGGGAAGATGAGGGCGCCTACACCGGCGAAGTCAGCGGCCCCATGCTGAAGTCGGCCGGATGCCGATATGTGATTATCGGTCATTCCGAGCGGCGTCAGTATTTTGGCGAGACCGACGAGACCGTCAACAAGCGGCTGAAATCGGCGATCCGCCACGGGTTGATCCCGGTGCTCTGCGTCGGGGAGACCGAATCGGAACGGGAAGCGGAAAAAACGTTTTCAGTTCTTGACAAACAGGTGGGAGATGGGCTAAAAGGGTTCGTTGCGGACGAGCTGAAGACGCTCGTGCTGGCCTATGAACCCGTATGGGCCATCGGCACCGGCAAAACGGCCACCGCCGATCAGGCTCAAGAGGCCCACAAATATCTGCGTGCCCTGATCGAAAAAAAATTCGGCAAAGACCTTGCCGAATCCCTCAGAATCCTGTATGGGGGAAGCGTAAAGCCCGGCAACGCCGCCGAACTGATGGGCATGCCCGATCTGGACGGCGCACTGGTAGGCGGCGCCAGCCTGGAAGCGGCGTCATTTTCCGAGATCGTGCTGTACGATCAAAACCCTTAACCCGAATCAGCGCTCCATGGAGCTGAAGATATAATTATATGACACTGATACTCGTTGTAGTTCACATTATCGTCTGTATCGCCCTGATCATGATCGTTCTGTTGCAGACCGGCAAAGGGGCGGACATCGGAGCGGCCTTCGGCGGCGGCTCCAGCCAGACCCTTTTCGGCAGCACCGGCGCCTCGACCTTCCTGAGCAAAGCCACGACCTTCGCGGCGGTCCTCTTCATGATGACCTCCCTGGCGCTGGGCTACATCTCAGGACATCAAGGCGGCAGCTCCATCATGATGGAACAGCCTCCGGTTCGAACCACCGAGGAGACCCCGGCCGCCACCGAAACCCAACCAGCGGCCCCGGCAACGGAAGAGACGACCCAAAGCGAAAGCGAGTAAACAGAACTTATGCCAAAAAATCCTTTGCCGAAGTGGTGGAACCTGGTAGACACGCTATCTTGAGGGGGTAGTGGGCTACGCCCGTGCCGGTTCAAGTCCGGCCTTCGGCACCATTTTTATACAAACGGCTGAATCTAAAAGGGTTCAGCCGTTTGAGTTTCGCCGGGTGCAAGTTGGGTGCAAGTTTTACCAGCCGGCCGGCGGCAACAAAAAAGCCCTTGTGGAATAGCGACATCCGACAAGGGCGCAATTGACATAAGCAAAGATAAGGCTATAATATCGCTCATCATTGATTGTGTTATCCGCTCCCTCGGATGACACTTTCTAAGCCCGTTGGATGTTCCAGCATCCGGCGGGCTTTTTATTTCAAAGATCAGTTAAGGCTGCTTCGCTTCCTTCTCTTGACCTTTTTCGTGCTCATCAACAAACCTTTCGATATATTCCACAACGATATCCTTCATGTGTCTGTTAAGGTCGAAGGATACATGCCTAAACCGCCTGTGGAGATCTTCGGGTAGGTCGATGGTCAGGCGCTTATTCATGGTGACACCATACGCTTACACAGATACCTTTGTCAACAGAAAATTACTCATGCCTCGATACGCGCGACGCAACTCATGAACGTCAAAAACACAACGTATAGTATCGAGTTGAGTCAAATGCGCAGCCCCAAAAATAAAAAAGGGAATAGACACTGCCCTATCCCCGAGTTCTTGGCGGTTAAAGAAGAATGTGTAGAGGCTGTCAGTTTAGTCCTTTTGAAGACATAGCGAATAGATTTCCCCAATCATCGGGTATTTGTCCACGATCCAGGAATCTTGCCAGCACTTTATAACAATCTGTTTTTGACCCTTCTTTACGGAGCGTTAATTCGTCATTGAACCATACATAAATAATGCATTTGTGCGGAGGTGTATTGTTTTTTATAAGAAATTCTG
>JAABTM010000108.1 GCA_011389855.1 Desulfobacteraceae bacterium | reverse complement strand
TCGAAGAAGTGTTGGGGCATGGCGTTGTCTCCCAAATCAACATGTTAAGTACACTCCCATGGTTTCGTTGTCAAACAGTTCTTGTTCCAGTAATTCACCTAATGCGCTTATGCCAGATATTCATGCTCTCGATCCGCCCCGATATGTTGGTGTTGTTGATCAGGACGCCTGAATAGGTGTAACCGGCCCGGGAAAAGGTGATGTTCATGCCGAAGGAGCGGGCCCGGGCGATGGTGTAGCAGGTTTTGACGCCCTCCGCGGCCATGGCGGTTTCCATGGTTTTCAGCAAAAACCCCGCGAACCGTCGCCCCCGGTGGTTGGGCAGGGTGGCGAAATCGGTCATTTCCGCGTTTTTTTCCTCGACGTCCATGTCCGCGGACGCCATGCTCACCAGCGTTTCCCCCTTCCAGATGCCGACATAGAGGCTGTGCCCGTTCATGGTTTCGGCCAGGTAATCGGGGTTATGGACGGGAAAGGGATAGGTGGGGAACACCTCGGCATACAGCTTCGCCATCCGGACGGCGTCGGTTTTCACGGCTACGCGGCAATGGTAGGGCGCCGGCGGGGCCGGCGGTTTTTCCGGTCCCTGTTGTTTCAGGGCTGCGGCCAGGACGGCATCCAACCGCTCCCGATCCGGGTCGATGCCCCGGGTGGGGTCGGTGAATTTGGCCATGAGAACGGCGTCGCCGCTCTCCACGGCGTTGAAAAACCCCGGAATCGTCGCCTCCCGGCTGTATCCATGCCGGATGAAAGCGGCTTCCATCCCCGACGGAATTTTGGCGACGATCTTCGTGTAACCCCGCTCTTTCGCCAGTCTGTCGAGGCGGGGCAGGATGGCCGGGCCGTCTACTGGGGCCAGTTTCAGCAGAAAAATCCGGTTGTTGAGCTTTCCGTGTTGGATGGATGAGTTGAGCAGGGTCTCGGCGGCGTCTACCATGGGGCGGCGGTTTCGATGGCCGGACGGGCGGGGCTCAGGAGGAGGCGGCGCCGGGGTTCAGGTGGCCCAAAATCTTGTTCTCCACCCGTTTGAAGACAAACAGCACGCCGTACACGAGAACGAGGTAGATGACCGCCGCCGTGATGAACAGTTCGTAAAAGGCGAACGAGCGGGCGGCAATGACCCGGGCGACGCCGGTAATGTCCATGAGGGTGATGACCGAGACCAGGGAAGAGGACTGGAGGAGAAACACCACTTCGTTGGTGTAGGCCGGCCAGGCGATCCTCAATGCCGCCGGCAGGATGATGCGTCTGTAGAGGAGGGACCCCGACATGCCGCAGGCCCTGGCCGCCTCGACTTCGCCGAAGGACACCCCTTCGATGCCGCCCCTGAAAATCTCGCAGCTATAGGCCGCCGTGTTGAGGGTCAGGGAGAGAATGGCGCAGAACCACGCCTCCCGGAAAAAATGCCACAGGCCCCAGTCGGAGAGAAATTCCTGGAACTGGCCGCTGCCGTAGTAGATCAGGAAGATCTGGACCAGCAGCGGCGTGCCCCTGAAATAAAAATTGAACGCGTATACCGGCCAGCGGATGAACGGGTTTTTGGACACCCGGAGAACGGAAAGGGGGATGGCCAGGATAAACCCCAGCACCACGCTTATCGCCGTGATCTCCATGGTGATAAGCGCGCCGTCCAGCAGGCGCGGCAGGCTTTCGATGATGATTTCGGTGTCCATGATCAGGCCCGCCTCACGCCCCGGGCCGCCCGCTTTTCAGCCCATTGCTGGAAGCCGAGGGAAAGCACGGTGATGGACAGGTAAATCAGGGATGCGACGAAATAGCAGGTAAAGGGCTTCCGGGTGCTCCGGGCCGCGATGTCGGCGTTGCGCATCAGTTCCGGCAACTGGATGACCGAAATCAGGGCCGTGGCCTTGATCAGGACCATCCATACGTTGCCGAGACCGGGAATGGCGAACCGCCACATCTGGGGAAGGATCACCCGCCGGAAGGTGAGCACGCCGCCCATGCCGTAGGCCCGGGCCGCTTCGATCTGCCCTTTGGGCACGGAGAGAAAGGCGCCGCGAAACACCTCCGTGGCGAAGGCCCCGTAGATGAAGCCGATGGTCAGGGTCCCCGCGATAAAGGGATTGACGCCGACATAGACCTCCATGCCCATCAGTTTCAGCACATCCTGGATCAACGTGGGCGCCCCGTAATAGACCAGAAGGATGAGAACCAGTTCCGGAATCCCGCGGATGACCGTGGTGTAGACGCCGGCGGCGCCGGTAAGGACCGCGATGCCGGACAGCTTGCACAGCGACGCCCCCAGCCCGATGAGGATGGCGATGACCATGGCGCCCACGCCCACGGCCAGTGTCAGTTTGGCGCCGTCGAGCAGCAGGTGCCCGTATCCCTGTAGATCAAACACCGCGGAGGGGCCTAGTCGCCGTAAACGTCGAAGTCGAAGTATTTGTCGTTGATGGTTTTGTAGACCCCGTTGGCACGGATCTTCCGGATGGCGTCGTTGAACAGGGCGATCAGATCCTTGTCCCCTTTGCGGACGGCGATGCCGATGCCCTTGCCGTACCATTCTTCGTCCGTAAATCCGGGACCGGTGAATTCATAATCCTTTCCGGCCGCCGTATTCAGGAAGCCCTCCAGCAGGACCACCGAATCGGCGATGACCAGATCCACCCTTCCGGAGACCAGATCCATGTTGGCCTCGTCCTGGGTGGCATAAGACTTGATCGTGACGGCGTCGCCGAAGTTGTCCCTGACAAAATTCTCATGGGTGGTTCCCCGCTGGACTCCCACCATCTTGCCCTTGAGCCCTTCGGGCGAAATATCGAAGCCCGCGCCCTTTTTGGCGACGAACCGGGCCGGCGTCATGTAGTATTTATCGGTAAACGCCACCTTTTCCTGACGCTCTTCGGTGATGGCCATTGACGCGATGATGGCGTCGTATTTTTTGGCCAGCAGGCCGGGGATCATGCCGTCCCAGTCCTGGATCACGAATTCGCACTCGACGTCGGCGGCCTCGCAGAGCGCCTTGGCGATATCGACGTCAAAGCCCTGCAATTCGCCGTTATTGTCGATGAGGTTAAAGGGCGGGTAGGCGCCCTCGGTGCCGATGCGCACGGTTTCGATGTCGCCGCCGAACGCCGCGGCGGCCGTCAGAAAAACACCGATCATCAGGGAAATCAGCAGACCTTTTTTCATGGAATTCTCCTTTTTTTGCAATTTCAGTCCCGTAGGGACGACACATAGTAGCGTGGGAGTTCACTCCCGCGCGGCAATAGCTAAGCTCTCAAACCAAATGGGCCAGAAACTGTTTCAGCCGCTCGGAATCCGGGCGCCCGAAGATCTCGGCCGGCGGTCCCTGGGCGTCGATGACGCCCCGGTCGAGGAAGACGACCTCCGACGACACCCCCCTGGCGAACCCCATCTCGTGGGTGGCCACGATCATGGTGCGCCCCTCCCGGGCCAGATCCTGCATCACCTTGAGCACTTCGCCGACGAGTTCCGGGTCCAGGGCGGAGGTGGGCTCGTCGAAGAGCAGGACATCCGGGTTCATCGCCAAAGCCCGGGCGATGGCGGCCCGCTGCTTCTGTCCGCCCGAGAGCTGGGCGGGATAATAGTGGGACCGGTCGGCGATGCCGACCTTTTCGAGCAGGGCCATGGCCTCGGCGATCGATTCTTTTTTCGGCTGTTTGAGCACATGGATCGGGGCTTCGATGACGTTTTCGATCACCGTCATATGAGCCCACAGATTGAAATGCTGAAACACCATGCCGAGCTGGGTGCGAATCCGGTCCACCTGCTTTCGATCCTCGGGCACGACCTCGCCCTTGCGGTTCGTTTTGAGTCGGATCCGCTCGCCGCCGACGTAAATGTCGCCCGAGGTGGGTTTTTCAAGCAGGTTGATGCATCGCAGGAATGTGCTCTTGCCGGAGCCGCTGGACCCGATGAGGGAGATGACGTCCCCCTCTTTGGCGGTCATGGATATGCCCTTGAGAACCTTTAGTTCTCCGAAATCCTTGTGCAGATTTTCAACGTTCAGGGCGTCGCTTTTTGGATTTTCCAATCTCTCTCCTTGAGCCGTCGGTCGCGTTCGGGCATTCTGCTCTACCACTTATGTGTTATCACGCCGGCGTGTCAAGGGTTTTCTTGCAAACCGTTCCGGTTCGCCGGGGCGCTTGCGCCTTTACTTTAGCGGCGAAAGCTGATAGGTTCCCTTCACCGGGAAAACGGCGTCGCCCTTTCTCTCCGGGCGGCGCCCGACGCCCGGCGGCCCCTTGGTCGCGACCCTCTTTTTCGACGCCATTGTTAGGATACAGAACGCGATGACCGACGCCCCTTCAGACATACGAGACGCCCTGCTGACCGCCCTCCAGCGCGTCGGAAAAGACTTCCTGAGCCTCACGGAGACGCGGACCCGTCTTTCCCCGGACATCCTGTCCGCGTTGAACCTTTCGCGCGGCGCGTCCACCGGCGAGGTCGCCGACGCGCTGTCGCCCCATCTCGGGCCGGATCTGGTCCTTCACCGAAAGGGCCGGGCCGGCTACGTCGGCCGATCCTTGGACGTCATTCTGACGAACATCCTCGAGCGAAAACCGGGCAAATCCATCAAAGCGCTCGTGGCCATGAAGCTGCCGGCGGACAAGGCGGCGGTGGTGGCGGCCGTCAACGAGGGGTTGCGGTCCGGCCGGTTCCGCTGCGCCTTCAACGTCCATTACACGCCCTCGCTTTTCGTGGCCGACGCGCCGCCCCCGGCCGAGCCCGGCGCGCCCCGGCCCGCCCGGGAGGCGCCCGTCGGACCCGCCGACGCCGCCGCCGACCGGCAGGCGTTCAGGGCCGCCTATGAAGCCGTCGGCGGCGGGCGCGCTTTCGTCTCCATCTGCCGGCTCCGCCGCCACCTGGGATGGCCCCGGAACCGGTTCGACGCGGTTCTTTCCCGGTTGAGCCGGGATCTGGTCATCCAGCTCCAGGGCGGCGACCCGTCCGCCATGGACGAGGCGGACATCCGGGACTCCTTCATCGACGACCGGGGGCGGCTGCGGATCGCCGTCACCTGGCGGAAACCGTCATGACGGATCGGCCCGGCCGGGCGGAGCGGCGCCGGATCCTGCGGCGGCGCAACCCGTTCGCCTCGGTGAGCGTCGGCGATCCCCTGGACGCCGCGGCCGATGACCGGTTCCCCGACGTGCCGTCCATCAACGAGGCCGCGTTCGCCGCCATCCGGGATCTCATCGCCCAGAAGGCGGACCGGCCGTGGGAGCGGTTCGCCGTCATGGTGCTGGGCGAGGTGGGGGAGGGCAAGACCCACCTCATGGCCCGGCTCCGGCGGCGCAGCCGGGAGGCCGACCCGCCCTTTTCCTTCGCCTATATCCAGCCCATCGAGGATCCCGAACGTCCCTTCGGCTACCTGCTACGGGAGTGGGTCGCCAACCTCTGCATCCCGAATGATCGGAAACTGGATGATCGGAAAGGGGGGAGCGCGCCCATCGACGCGCTGCTGGGCGCCGTTTTCCGGGAGGTGATCGAGGCCGAGGTCCGGGACCGGCCGCCCCGCCGCGTCGAGGCGCTGATCCGGGAGATGCGCGCCGACCCGGCGGCGATCTTCCGTCATCCCGTGGGCGACGGCGCCTACCTCGAGATGGAAAAGCGGGTCCGCCGCCGGATCCGGCCCCATCTGCCCCGAATTTCCGACGACTTCTGGACCGCCCTGATGGGGCTGCGCCATCCCCACAAGCGGTATGCGGCCGCGGCGTGGCTCCAGGGGGCTCTGCTCCGGCCGGCCGATGCCGAACGTTTGGGCCTGCCGCCGGATCCCGATGCCGCGCCGGCCCATGGGGAGGACGCGGCCCGGCGCCGGCTGACGGCCCTGTCCGATCTAATGACCCGGTACAGACAGATCAGCGTGCTCTGTTTCGACCGCCTGGAGAACCTGGAGACGCCTGAACAGGTCCGGGCCTTCGGCCGGTCGATGGAATTTCTGGTGGACGGGCTGCCGGCGGCCCTGCCCGTGGTCTGTTTCCGGGGGTTTCAATGGGAGGAAACCCTCCGCCACAAGCTGAACCAGCATGTGGTCACCCGCCTGGAAGCCAATCGGTTTCAATTGGAGGGATGCACCCCCGAGCAGGCCGCGGCGGTGGTCCGGTCCCGGCTGGCGACGGCCCTGGACCTCGACGACGACGAAGCCGATCTCTACCCCTTCGATCCCGACGCCCTGCGGTCGGCCTTTTCCGGCGGCATGGAAAGCCCCCGGGAGGTGGTGATCCAGGCCAACCGGATGCTCCAGGAGATTCTCGGAGAGACGGCCGAACCGGCGGGGCCGGTGGATCCGGAAGCCGCCCTCATGGCGGCCTTCGCAACGGAACGACAGGCCGCGGCCGCGGATTTCGACCGCCACCCGCCCGACCGGGGGCGACTCGGGCGGGCCCTGCGGCTTTATCTGACCCTCCATCCCTCTGCCGACATGTCGGTCCGGGCCGGCGAGCGGCAGGTCGATTTCTTTTGCGACGCGACCCTGGACGGGCGGACGGTCCCCATGGCCTTCATCATCGATATCGAGGCGCACCACCTGTCCGTGGGCGCCGCCTTCGACCGGGGCATCGCCCATCTGGAGGGGCATGACGAGGCGGGGGCCGTTTACATCCGGGACGACCGGCGTCCCATTCCCGAGACGTGGCGGGCCACCCGCCAGCGCCAGCGGTGCTTCCAGCGGCTGGGGGGCCGGGCCGTGGACCTGGACCGGGAAAGCGCCGTGGACTGGTACGCCCTGACCCGGCTTCATTACCGGGTCACCGCCGGGGAGATCGACTGGGTGGACGCCGACGGCGAACCGGCGCCGGTCCCCCCCGACCGGTGGCGGGCGTTTGTCCGGTCCGCCATCGCCGACGGCCGCATCGCCGGGTTCGCGGACCTGGACCGGGCCGTCATGGCCGCATTCGCCGGGGCCGGGGAACCGGCGCGACCCGCATCGATTACCGCCAAATGACCGGAAGCGGCCGGGAACGGCGTTCCCGACGCGATCCATAACCGCCGTAAAAAAGGAGGTCGAACCATGGCAAGACGCGCGCTGTTGGTGGGCATCAACGATTACCAGAGCATTCCCGACCTGCGGGGGTGCCGGAACGACGTCCGGAACATGTGGGAATTGCTGCGGACCGTGCTGGGATTCCGAAACGAGGACATCCGCGTGGTGCTGGACAACCGGGCCACCAAGCGCGGCATCCTGGACCGGCTCAACTGGATGGTCGATCTGGCCGGCGAGGGGGACATCCTCATGTTCCATTTTTCAGGCCACGGCTCCCACATCCGGGACCGGGACGGGGACGAACTGCGGGACGGGCTCGACGAACTGCTTTGCCCCTGGGACATGAACTGGGACGGCGTCTACATCCTGGACGACGATCTGGAGGAGATCTTCAAGCGCGTGCCCGCCGGGGCCTCGCTGGAGGTGTTCATGGACAGTTGCCATTGCGGATGGGACACCGGCCCCATCAGAACGGCATCCCCCTGCACGACCCCTTACACCGCCAGCTTCGGCAGGGGACCGGCCGCCGCGCCGGCCGAAGGGGTGGATACCGTCGCGGTTCCCCGTTATGTGGCGCCGCCCGAAGACATCCAATTCCGTTGGCTAGGGGAGGAGGACCGGCTCGGCGACACCCGCGGGTTCACCAGCGAGAACCGCTCCACGGCCAAGCACATCATCTGGGCCGCGTGCCGGCCGGATCAGACCTCGTCCGACGCCTACATCGACGGCGAATATCACGGGGCTTTTACCTATTACTACTGCCGGCACATGCGGGAGACCAAGGGGAACATCAGCCGGCGGGACCTCCTGGAGCGGGTCCGGTCGTCGCTGCGCTACAACAACTTCCGGCAGATCCCGCAACTGGAATGCGGCGATCCCGACGCGCTGATTAAACGGCCCCTCCAGTTTCCGTCCATGCCGGAAACCGAGCGGCTCCTGTTCCTGACCAGCCCCAACATGCGGGGCCGGGACGTGGCCGCCGTGCAGCAGGCCCTGAAAGACCGGGGATACGACATCGAGCCCGACGGCGTGTTCGGCCCCTACACCCGGGTGGTGGTGATGAAATTCCAGGAACGGAACAACCTGCTGGTGGACGGCGTGGTGGGGCCGGCGGTGCGGGCGGCGCTGTCATGACGCCGAATCCGGTCCTGATGATGGGCCTGGGCAATGAATGCCATGACCGCGAATGAAGACCTCCTGAAATTCGAGATCCCGGAGGTTGTCTTCGGTCGCGGCGCCCTGGGCCAGATCGGCGACTGCGCCGGCCGGCTGGGCGGCGAGCGGGTGCTGCTGGTCACCGACCCGGGCGTGGCGGCGGCGGGATGGGTGGACGAAGCCATCGGCCACCTCCGGGACGCCGGCCTCGACTGGGCGGTTTTCGACAACGTGGTGACCAATCCCCGGGATTTTCAGGTGGAGCAGGGGATCCAGCTCTATCGCCGGAAGCGGTGCGACGTCATCGTGGCCGTGGGCGGGGGCAGCCCCATCGATACGGCCAAAGGGATCGCCATTCTGGCGTCCAACCACGGCGCGATCCATGAATATGAGGGGTGCAACCTGGTGACCCAGCCGATCCCCCCGTTGGTCTGCGCGCCCACCACCGCCGGCACCGGGGCGGACGTGAGCCAGTTTTCCATCATCGCCGACACCCGGCGAAAAGTGAAAATGACCCTGCTGAGCCGGGCCATCATGCCCGATGTCTCGCTGATCGATCCCCGGCTGCTGACGACGCTGTCTTTGGAGATGATCGCGGCCACCGGCATGGACGCCCTGACCCATGCCGTGGAGGCCTACGTCTCTTCCCTGGCCTGGCCCATGACGGATCCCCACGCCCTCCACGCCATCGAACTGGTGGGCCGCCATCTCCGGGAGGCGGCGCGGGCTAAATCGCCGGCGGCGCTGGACGGCATGTTCATCGCGTGCCTGGAGGCCGGCATCGCCTTTTCCAACGCCATCCTGGGGGCGATCCACGCCCTGGCGCATCCCCTGGGGGCATTGTACGACATCCATCACGGGGTCGCCAACGCCGTGCTGCTGCCGGCGGTGGTGCGGAAGAACATGGGGTACGCGCTGTCGCGATTCGCCGACATCGCCCATGCCCTTTCCCCCGAGACCCGCGGGCGGGGCGTCCGGGCGGCCGCGGAGGCCGTTCCTGAAATGCTCGACGCCCTCATCGCCGATATCGGCCTTCCCAGCCGCCTCTCCGAACTCGGCGTCGATCCGGCCGACATCCCGGCCCTGGCGGAGATGGCCCAGGTCGACCCGTGCATGCTGACCAATCCCTACTGTTATTCCAAGGCCGAAATCGAATCCATGTACAGGGATGCATTGTGAACATGAATCATCGCGACAGACCCATCATCCAGGATTTCAAGGGCATCGGCTTTTCCAAGATCGGCCATTTCAAGGAAGTGCGGTCCAAAATCAAGGAACTGGAACGCCTTAACACGGAGCTGACCCGCCGCCACAACAAGCTGGAGGCCATTTTCAACTCCATGGGCGACGGCTTGACGATCATGGACCGGGATCTGACCATCGTCTTCGCCAACAATGTCCAGCGGAACATGTTCCCGGACGTCGGGTTGATCGGTCAAAAGTGCCACCAGGTTTTTTTCCGACACCAGACCCCCTGCCGATCATGTCCGGCCCTCCGAACCCTGGAAAGCGGCGAGACCATCCAGGGGGAATCCCTGGTCCGGGACGGCGAATACGCCGGGCGCTATTTCGAGTGGACCACCACGCCCATCGTCAACGCCTTCGGCGGGGTCGAGGAGATCGTCTATCTCATGCGGGACGTCACCGCGCGCAAGGAATACGAGTTCAAGCTCATGGAGTCCGACCGGATGGCGGCGGTGGGATTCCTGGCGGCGGGCGTGGCCCACGAGATCAACAACCCCCTCACCTCCATCGCCGGGTTTTCCGAGGGGTTGCTGAAGCGAATCGACCGGCTCCGCGACGGCGCCGATGAAAAGACCCTAACCGCGTTCCGGGAATACCTGGAGATCATTCATGGCGAGGCCCACCGCTGCAAGGATGTGATCCGGAACCTGGTGGACTTCAGCCGGAAAAAGACGGACGAGTACGAGACCATCCCGCCGGCGGACGTCATCGATGACGCCCTCTCCCTCATCCGGCAGCACGCCAGGGACAACGACATCCACACGGTTTTTAAAAACAGCATGACCCCGGGGCTGGACCGGATCATGGGCAACGAATCCCAGCTCAAACATGTTTTCCTCAGTTTGTTCAATAAAGCCTTCAAAACCATGACCGATGGCGGTGAACTGACGGTGGCCGCCCGAAACGACGCCAATCTCATCGAAATCGCCGTCCGGAAAGGGCCGGCGGGACAGCCGTTCCACCACCCGCCGGACGCGACGCCCGTCGAGGCGGGGAAGAAGAACGGCGGGCCAGGCGCTTTGAGCCTCGACGTCTGCTACAACATCGTTCGGCATCACGGCGGCGAACTGCGTCTTTACTGCGCGCCCGGAGCGGAATTCGCCTGTTTTCTTCAGTTTCCGATCCTCCTGACGTGACCTGGGCGAACCGACCATGTCAAACGGAAAAATCCTCGCCATCGACGACGAGCGGAACATCCGCCGGTTGATCCGGAATGAATTCTCCTTCGAAGGATTCGAGGTGATCACCGCCGCCAGCGGCGAGGATGGCTTGCGAACCTTTGAAAGGGAGGGCTTCGATGCGGTCCTGCTGGACATCAAACTGCCGAAAATGGGCGGCATCCAGACGCTCCGGTCCATAAAGGAAGCCGCGCCGGACGCGGAGGTGATCATTATCACCGGCTACGGCGACGTCCAGTCCGCGGTGGAGGCCATGAAGATGGGGGCCCGGGATTACATTACCAAACCCTTCAAACTCGATGAACTTTTGGCCCTGGTTCGCCAGATCATCCGGGAGCGCCGGGCCGTCGGGAAGGACCGGACGGAAACCGGGGCGGCGCTGCCCGCGGACCCGGGCGGGGCCATCCGGTGCCCCAGCCCCGCCATGGAGTCCGTCTACCGTCTGATGGACCGCATCGCGCCCACCGATCATACGGTGCTCATCCAGGGAGAGACCGGGGTGGGCAAGGATGTGCTGGCGCTCCAGATCCATGCCGCCAGCCGGCGGAACGACGGTCCTTTCGTGACCCTGGATTGCGGTCTGTTGACCCATAATCTGGCCGAAAGCGAACTCTACGGCCATCGGAAAGGGGCCTTTTCCGGCGCCGCCGAGGCCAAGACCGGGCTGGTGGAAAAAAGCGACAAAGGGACCCTGTTTCTCGACGAGATCGGCAACATCGACCTGGAACTTCAGAAGAAGTTTCTCCGGTTCCTGGAGACCCAGCGGTTTCGCCGCATCGGGGAGACCCGGGAGATCGCCGTGGACGCCCGGATCATCCTGGCCACCAACATGAATCTGGAACGAGCGGTGAAGCAGGGAACCATGCGAATGGATCTCTTCTACCGCATGGATGTGATGCAGATCCAAGTCCCCCCGCTCCGGGACCGGATTCAGGACATCGAGATCCTGGCCCGCCATTTCCTGAATGCCGCGGCCCCCCGATACGGCGCTAAAACCCTGTCCAAAGAGGCCATGGCCCAGTTGACAACCTATCCCTGGCCGGGCAATATCCGCGAACTCAAATCCGTCATCAACAAGGCCATGATCTTCGCCGACGGGGACGCCATCGAACCCGACGATCTTCCCTCCCATGTCGCCGTCCGGCGCAACCCCTCGCCCCGCGGCCCCAAAACCCTGGAAGAAATGGAAAAAGCCCACATCCTTTCGGTACTGGAGGAGACGGGCGGAAACCAGACCCGGGCATCGGAAGCGCTGGGGATCAACCGTAAAACGCTGTACAAGAAGCTCCACAAGTATAAGCTGTTTTCGTGAACGAGGGGACATATCGATGAAATTTTTCAACACGGCCGGGCCGGTAAACCGCGATGATCATTACTGCCTGCCCCCGTTGGAACGAATTGATCTTGAGGAATTGCTGTATCTTATTGACCAGAAAAAATATTTTGTCCTCCACGCGCCCAGGCAGACGGGCAAAACCTCCTGCCTGCTGGCCCTTATGCAATATCTGAATGAGGAAGGAACGTACATAAGCCTTTATGTGAATGTGGAAAAAGCCCAGACGGCGGGGGGAGACGTTAAAAGGGGAATGCGGACCATTATTGGAGAAATCGCATTAAGGGCTGAAATTTTTCTTGATGACGACTTTCCCGCCAAAAACAGAAAAAAAATGCTTGAACTTTCAGGGGAAGACGGGGCGTTGAATGAAATGCTGACCCGTTGGTCGGCTCAATGCGAAAAACCCCTGCTTCTGTTTATCGATGAAATTGATTCCCTTGTGGGAGACACCCTGATTTCCGTTTTGCGCCAGCTTCGTTCAGGTTACGACACAAGACCGGCGCATTTCCCCCATAGCGTGATCCTCTGCGGCGTGCGCGATGTAAGAGACTATCGGATTCATTCAGACAGGGAAAAAAAGATTGTCACCGGAGGAAGCGCTTTCAATGTCAAGGCGACATCCCTTAGAATGGATGATTTTTCAAGAAGGGAAACAGAATTATTATATGGCCTTCACACAAAAGAAACCGGCCAGGCCTTTGCGGAGGGAACCCTGGACGCGGTGTGGGAACTTTCCGAAGGCCAACCCTGGCTGGTGAACGCCCTGGGATACGAGGTTTGTTTTAAAATCAAGGAAAACCGGGACCGCTCCGTGATCGTCACCCCTGAAATGGCGCGCCAGGCCGGGGAAAACCTGATTTTAAGAAGGGAAACCCATCTTGATCAACTTGCGGACAAACTCAAAGAAGAACGGGTCCGGAGGGTCGTGGGGCCAATTTTGTCAGGCATGGAAAACCCGGAAAACATTTCGCCGGACGATGTTTTGTATGTGACGGATTTGGGGCTTGTCAAAAAAGACAAACAGCTCAGAATCGCCAATCAGCTTTACAAAGAAGTGATTCCAAGAGAACTGACGTTCAGCGCCCAGCTCACCATTTCACAGGAAGCGCAATGGTATGCGACTCAATCGGGCGCCCTGGACATGGAAAAGCTCATGGCGGCTTTCCAGGACTTTTTCCGGGAACACTCCGAACACTGGGTTGAGCGTTTTCAATACAAGGAAGCAGGACCCCAGCTCCTTCTCCAGGCGTTTCTTCAAAGAATCGTCAATTCAGGCGGCCGGGTGCGCCGGGAATACGGACTAGGCGCCAAAAGAACGGACCTGATGCTTTTGTGGTTTTACGGCGACAAAACGCAGAAAGTGGTTATCGAGCTGAAAATCCTTTACAAATCCCTGGAAAAGACCATGGATGAGGGCCTGGAGCAGACCTGGCGGTACATGGATCAATGCGGCGCCGAAGAGGGGCATCTGGTGATTTTTGACAGGAGCGAAAAATCATGGGATGAAAAGATATTCAAACGGGAAAAAAATCATAATGGTTTGAAGATTGTGGTATGGGGGATGTAGAACAAGGGATGCTCAAGACTTTTTCAACCGTCTCAAACCCGATCAGGATGTCCAGGATGGAAAACCGGCGCATGTCCGGCCGGATGATCATGGGCGGATCGGCGTAGCGCCCCCACATACAGACTTTTCATCATCAGGTTGGGGACCGCCAGGGCGACTTCGCCGGCCCCTGTCAGACCGCTGATGGTCAGCACACCGAAATAATACAGAAACGAGGCCATGAACGTCCGGTCCTTGCGCCGGTCCGTGAGCATCTCCCGAATCCCGAACCGGCCCGCCAGGTCCGTTATAACGACCTTGTGGTCTTCCCGCATGAGGTTCAGCAGGGATTGATTTCCTTCGGGGATTTGGAAGATGTATTTCAGTTTGTTTGCGTCCATGGAAAGGTTGGAATCCAGCATTTCCGCAGGATACTCGCAGGTGTCGCAAAACGCTTCCAGAAAATAAATGACCAAGGCGGGGTTGTAAACAACCTCTTTCGCTTCCAGGGCAAATTTATATCCCCCATAGAAGGTTCTCATCATGTCCAGGGCGTCCGACGCGGCGTCTTCTTTCATGCCGCATTCAAAGGCCGCTGCATGCAATGCTTTTTTCACCTCCGCGTGGGTAAATCCGCACAATTCGTTAAACGCCGGGTTCAGAGAAATGTTTTCGCCAATATTGTACCCGCTGGAAATGTCGCTCATTTCCAGCGGCAAAACGCCGGTGATGAAAATCCGGTCTAACACGGAGTCGCTGGTTGATGATTTGACCGCATTGAAAAGGGTCTGAAAAAATTTGATTTCTTCGGCAAAATTAGCCACGGCGTCGTATTCGTCGATGAGGAGGTAGAATCCCAACGCATCACAAAATACCGATTGCGCAGCGGCGTCGGATTCCGCCCGATTTCAAGCTTGCCGAACAATGTCTC
>JAABTM010000107.1 GCA_011389855.1 Desulfobacteraceae bacterium | reverse complement strand
TTCCATCATGCCCGTCACAAAAATCACGTTTAATCACAGTTCAAAGACATATTGCTAACTTGTCATCAAGGACGGTTCCGGTATTTCAATGGTTGTCATCATGGCTTCCGGTTCCAGTGGGGCCTCGGTGGACAGCATGTCCTCCGCGCCAATGATCAGCGATTCAATCAACGCGTCCCTGGTTTTTTCCTGGGCGTTTACGCCCGGCAAATCCACCAGCCATCCGATCCACCATTCACCAGATTTTTTTAAAATTGCCCGGTATTTCATTTTTTACGATGCTTTACAAGCTGATTTCGCTTCATAATGACTCGGCGGCCAATATGTCCCCGCGGGTAATTCTTGGATACGCGTCCAGCAAATCGCTTTCCGAAATTCCCTCGCCCAATTTTCGCAAAACGAGTTCCACGGGAATTCTCGTTCCCTTGATGACGGGCTTGCCCATCATTACCTCTGGATTGACTTCAATATGTTCCGACAGGTTCATCGCTTATCCTCCACAAGCAAAGATTAGCTCAAATCGTCTTTGAACTGTGATTCAGGTGATTTTTATGATGATCATGACGATCCGTTCCATCATGCCCATCACATAAATCACGTTTAATCACAGTTCAAAGACATATTGTTTTTGAATCAGGATGGCCAGGATTTTTTAAGGATGGTCGGGATTGAGCGGATGGTCATGCCCATGATCAATTCAGTCCGAGTACCATTCCCAAACCGTAATCAACCTCCTCCATCAGCGTCATGGAGACGGACCCGGCTTTGTTTTCAAGCCAGCTTCTGTCTATCGTCGCAATCTGGCTGACGTTGATTACCGAGGCTTTCGGGAGACCGCTTTCCTCTCTGCCGATCAAAATGTTTCCGGGCATGTCGGCAAGCCTTGTATTGCTTGTGACGCTGAGAACAATCACCGTCGCCATTCTGCTCCGATTATACTGATTATCCTGCACAACCAGCACGGGCCGCCTCATGGAAGGTTCCGAGCCCGTCGGTTCTCCCAGGTCAGCCCACCATATTTCGCCTCTTCTGATCTTCACCATTCGGCATTCCTCAGAAGACGTCTGCTCGCGGCACTAATTTGAGGATTTAGAGATGTATCGACAGCGTCGCATATTTCATTGATTCTCCGAGTGATATCATTTTTCTCCTTTTCCTGTCTTTTTTCAATGAAGTCGCTGATAGCGGCCGCATACAACTCATTTCTGGAAAGCCCGTGCTTTTCAGCGTATTTTTCGGCAATGTAAAATAACTTGTTCGGCAATGATATCGCTGTTTCCATTTGACACTCCATTTTTTTCTTTTATGTGTTCCGATAAATTCATCGCTTATCCGCCACAAGCTTTTATGATGACCATGACGGCCTATTCCATCATGCCCATCACAAAAATCACGTTTAATCACAGTTCAAGACATATCGCTAACTTGCCATCCAGGGCGGCTCTTGTACGTCAATGGTTGTCATCATGGCTTCCGGTTCCAGTGGGGCCTCGGTGGACAGCATGTCCTCCGCGCCAATGATCAGCGATTCAATCAACACGTCCCTGGTTTTCTCCTGGGCGTTCACACCCGGCAAATCCACCAGCCATCCGATCCACCATTCACCTGATTTTTTTAAGATTGCCCGGTATTTCATCGTTTACCTCACAAACGGAATTTGAAGATCCTTGCAAATTTTTCTTGCCAGTTCATCAACAATTTCAGCGTGCCTGGGAACCTGCGTTTTCAAAGCGCCCTTCATAAAGATAGTGTGGCGTCTGCCCTCTCTCAGAAACAAAGCGCCGTTTTTCCTCAGATGCTTTATGAGCTGATTTCGCTTCATAATGACTTGGCGGCCAATATGTCCCCGCGGGTGATTCTCGGATACGCGTCCATCAGGTCGCTTTCCGAAATTCCCTCGCCCAATTTCCGCAAAATCGCGTTTTGATGTCTTGTCGTTTGTCTTTGAACTGTGATTCAGGTGATTTTTATGATGATCATGACGATCCGTTCCATCATGCCCATCACATAAATCACGTTTAATCACAGTTCAAAGACATATCTTTTTTGAATCAGGACCATTACCACCCAATGGCGATAGTCGAAACTTCAACCCCCTCAATGGTTTCCACGCCGGACAGTTTTTCAAGCACGTCTTCGTCCTCCACCGGAACAAAAAGAGCCAGAACGACGGCGGACAACCCCATCCGCCGTCCATAACCCGCCGCCTGCTTTCCGGCGGATTGAGCCATTGCGCGGCTCTTAAAACTTTTCACCTCGATGACCCCCCGTTTTTCTCCGCACCGCAAATGCAAATCGACTTTTCCATTGCCGGTGGGAAATTCCGGGCTGACCACGCACTGATCCTCCACCGCCTCCTTGAGCCAGGCATAGAGATGAAAATGACCCACGGCCTCGGTCAAATGGAGATCGGACCGGCGGGGCTGGTCTTTCCAGGGGTTCATGCCTTTGTCCTTTAGCCGTTTCAGGTAATCCTTGTACCGGATCAGCAGGGCCGGAAGGTCTAATTCAGGCCCTGAAAAAACGTCCGCTAAATCGTCAAGCGGCGAGAGGGCCAGAATGGGCAGACGCTCTCCCACAAGATCGTCGGTCAGGGCGTTGTAGAGGCGCTCCTGGATGAAAGGCGCTGAAAACCGGCAGACCTCCAAAGGATCGCCTTTTTGATTGAAAACCGTGTCCGGCGCGACAATGCCGTTCTGGTACAAATAAGCGCACCAGTCCCGGTCAAAGGAAAACGCCATGTCCGACCGTGAGAACAATTCAACGACCCGGTCGCGATGGGGGCCCCTCGCTTTTTGGATGAGGTTTAAAATGGTGTTGTTGGGTTCCGCGTACAGGGCTTTGTGATAAGCCCATTGAAACACGCCGGAGTCGATGGGGTTGTCCGCCCCTGGATTGTAGGTTTCGGTCAGCAATTCCCCGAACCAGCAGACCAGGCCCGGCTGACCCCGGGTGGCCTCATAGACCTTTTCGGCCACCGCCGCTTCCACAATCTGACCGCTTTCGCTTTGGTACTGGTCAAACAAGTCAGCGACCTCCTCACGGTCGAAATTGGGAACCCGGAGGGATCGCTGGACGTTGAACGGCGAGCCTCGCGGGCTGTCCACGCCCAGCACGGCCCGGACGCCGACCAACGCCAGTCCGTGAAGATAATTGCTTTCCCGGTTCAGGTACAGCTCCCGGAACTGGGCGACCATCATGTCCAACAGGTCCGGAGCGAGGGTGTCCACCTCGTCGATCAACAGGATCAGGGGGCGGTCCCACAGACCGCCTTCTTTGGCGAACAGTCCGGCGAAATCCTGCCAGTCCTTTATCGGGCCGGGGGAATTGGGTAGATCTCTTCTCAGCAGCTTTTCCATCGCAAGCGGCACGGATTCGATTCCGGATGATCCGGTCGGCGATTGAGAGGTCGCCTCCCGAAGCCCGCCCAGGGAAAGACGCTGCACCGCGAACCGATCGCCGTGTTCCGCCATGATCCTTTGGATCGCCTGCCGCATCAGCCATGTCTTGCCGTTTTGCCTCGGCGCCCATATCGTGAAGTAGTGGCCGCTCTTTTCCTCATTGCCTACAAGCCGCCGTACACAAACATTGACAAGGTGGGTCCTGGAAATGCAGAAATGTTCCTCGCAATCCACCGGCCCGTAGGAATGAAATCGCCGCATGATGGGTTTCCCTTCAATTATAGCCTGTCGTATTCTTCAGGCTCGGTTTCAGCCACTTTCGCCATGGCTGCTTCGAACTTATCACGGCTGCCGCGTTCCGCTCTTTTGGCTATATGCTCCCCGGTCAACAGAGCCGACACTTTTTCAGCCAATTTGCGAACCTGCTTATGGAAAAAATCGGGCACAGTAGGAATCTTCATCTTGTTGACAAGTATAATATGCCGTTTTGGCTGTCAATCCAATTCGGCAAGGCCGACATCACTCTTAAGCAGCAGACTCAAACGAAAAACCCGGCGGCGCGGGGCCAACCGGGTTTTTCAAAATGCAGACGCCCTCGCGGCGTAACAACTACTCTTATTCTTTTTTCGCGGCCTCGATCACCTTGTCGGCCATCTGGGCCGGCAATTCATCGTAATGGGAATATTCCAGGGTAAACATGCCCCGGCCGCCGGTCATGGAGCGGAGATCGGGGGCGTAGGTGAGAAATTCGGACATGGGCACGTTGGCGATTATGATCTGGTTTTTGCCCTTGCTGTCCATGCCCAGCACCCGGCCGCGCCGGCCGTTCAGGTCGCCCATGATGTCGCCGGTGAAGTCGTCGGGGGTGGTGACGGTGATCTTCATGATGGGCTCCAGGAGTACGGCATTGGCCTGCTCCGCCGCCTTCTTGAAGGCCAGGGAGCCGGCCACCTTGAAGGCCATTTCCGAAGAGTCCACGGAGTGATAGGAGCCGTCGTCCACGGTCACCTTGAAATCGACCACGGGATAGCCGGCCAGGATGCCCCGCTCGGCCGCTTCGACCACGCCCTTTTCCACCGCCGGGATATACCCTTTGGGGATCACGCCGCCCACGATGGCGTCCACGAACTGGAATCCTTCTCCCCGCTCCATGGGCTCCATGACGATCCAGCAGTCGCCGAACTGGCCGTGGCCGCCGGTCTGCTTTTTGTGTTTGCCCTGAACCCGGACCTTCTTCTTGATGGTTTCTTTGTAGGGCACCTTGGGGATCTTCAGCTCCACCTCGACGCCGTACTTCCGCCTGGCCTTTTCGCAGACGGCTTCGATGTGGACCTGGCCCATTCCCGAGAGGAGGATCTCCTTTGTCTCGGTGTTCCGGGTCAGCTTCAGGGCCGGGTCTTCTTCCATAATTTTGGCCAGGGACTGGAAGACCTTGTCCTCCTCCCCTTTCTCCTTGGCCGTCACGGCATAGGAGATCACCGGGGGAAGGGATTCGGCGCAGTCGTACCGGATCTTGGCGGATGCATCGCAGAGGGTGTCGCCGGTTCGGGTTTCCTTGAGCTTGGCCACGGCCACGATGTCGCCGGGGCCCGCCTCCTTGACCGGTTTCTGCTCCTTGCCCGCGATGCGCAGCAGGGCGGAATAGCGCTCTTTGGTCTCCTTGTTGACATTGTACAGGTTGCCGTCCCCGCCGATTTTGCCGGAAACCACCCGGAAGATGGAAAGCTGGCCGGCGTAGGGGTCGGCCACGGTTTTGAACACAAAGGCGGAAAAGGGCGCGTCCGGGTCCGGCGCCCGCTCGATCTCTTCATCGCTGGACGGATCGACGCCTTTTTTTGGCCCGCGATCATCCGGAGAGGGCATGCAGCCGACAATGAAATCCATCATCGGCTCGACGCCGATGGTTTTGGTGACGGCCCCGCAGAGCACGGGGGCGAAGGCCCGGTTGAGAATCCCTTTCCGGAGAGCGGCCCTGAACTCGTCTTCCGAGATCTCCTCCCCTTCCAGGTATCGCTCCAGCAGCTCGTCGTCGGCTTCGGCGACGTTCTCCATGAGGGCTTCCCGCTCGCTATCCGCTTTCTCTTTCAGATCGGCGGGGATATCGCCGATGGCGACCTTGCCGTCGTCGTCGTAGGTGAAGGTTTTCATGGACAGCAGGTCCACGACGCCCTTGAAATCCGCCTCCGCCCCGATGGGAAACTGGGCCAGGATCGGTTTGGGATCGAGAATCTCGGCGGCGTCCTGGAAGGTGCGGTCGAAATCGGCCCGCTCGCGGTCCAGTTTATTGATGAAGATCAGGCAGGGCTGATTGAACTCGTTGGCGAACCCCCATCCCTGCTCGGTCTGCACCTTGACCCCGTCAATGGCGTCGATGAGAATCACCACGCCGTCGGCGGCCTGCATGCTGGTTCGGGTGTCGGAGAAAAAGTTCTGGTCTCCGGGGGTGTCGATCAGGTTGATGGTGTGCTTCTTCCAGTCCGCCTGATGGAAGGCGCTGCTGATGGTGATGCCGCGCTTGAGTTCCTCCGGCTCATAGTCCATGGCGGTGTTGCCGTCTTCAATGCGGCCCAACCGCTTGGTTGCGCCCGCTTTGAACAGCATCGCCTCGGCCAGAGAGGTTTTTCCGGAGTCGCCATGACCCACCAGGGCTATGTTCCTTAATTTGTCCACCATTTGCGTCTTTAACTCCTCTCTATTGGATTTTTTGCACCCTTAAACGCTTAACGTTAAAATAGATATACTTATCGATTCACTGAAAAAAAATCAAGCGCAAAATCCCGTTCATTTTTTGGGACGGGGGATGAAAAAGCCGTCGGATTTTCAACCGTCGGATTTTCAACCGTCAAATTTTCAAATGGATGAGGAACTCCCGGTTGCCCTTGGGGCCAAGGATAGGGGACGGGACCGCGTCCAGGGGCCGAACGCCGGCTTCCGTGAAGAAGGACTTCAGATCGTCGATCACCGCCGCGCGCCGGTCCGGATCCCTGACCACGCCGCCTTTGCCCACCTGGCCTTTGCCCACCTCGAACTGAGGCTTGATGAGCGCGATCATGTCGGCCCCGGGGCGTGCGAAAGGAAGGGCCGCCGGCGCGGCGATCTTGAGGGAGATGAAAGAAACGTCGATGACCACCAGATCCACCGGCTCGGGGACGGCGTCGGCGGCCATGTGGCGGATGTTGGTCCGTTCGATGACCGTCACCCGAGGGTCCCCGCGCAATGTCCAGGCCAGTTGACCGTAGCCCACGTCCACGGCGTAGACCCGCTCCGCCCCCTTCTGGAGCAGGCAGTCGGTGAAACCGCCGGTGGAGGCTCCCACGTCCAGGCAAACCCGTCCCGGGACCTCGACGGGGAACGCCGCCAGGGCCGCTTCCAGCTTCAAGCCGCCGCGGCTCACATAGGGGATGTCCTCGCCCTTGACACGGATGGCGTCGTCGTCCGCGACCATCGCCCCCGCCTTGTCCACCGGCTGGTCGTTGACCCGCACCTTTCCCGCCATGATCAGGGCTCGGGCCCGCTCCCGGCTGCCGGCCAGCCCCTTTTGGAGCACGGCCAGATCGAGCCGCCGCCTGTCGCCCATTACGCCGGTCCCTTCAGCAGTTTTTCGGCCGCGGCGGTCACGGCCGCGGCATCGACGCCGTACTTGGCCCGCAGAATCCTCTGGGGCCCGTGTTCCACGAACAAATCGGCGATTCCGACACGGGACACCGCCGCTTTCCCCGGAATCCCCGCGTCATTAAGGCATTCCAGAACGGCGCTGCCGAAGCCGCCCTGCCGGAGGTTCTCTTCCACCGTCACGACCCGTCCGATCTTCTCCGCCAGGGGAAGGATCAGATCCTCGTCCAGGGGTTTGACGAACCGGGCGTCCACCACGGCGGCCGAGATCCCTTTTTCGGAAAGGGTCTCCCCCGCCGCCGCTGCCTCCCGGACCGACGCCCCCACGGCCAGAATCAGGATATCCGTCCCTTCCCGCAGCAGCTTGCCCTTGCCGACGGGAATCGGTTGAATGAGATCCGCCAGCGGAACCCCCACCGCCGACCCCCTGGGATACCGGAAGGCGACAGGTCCGGGGTGTTCGAGGGCGGTCAGGAGCATCCGTTGCAGCTCGTTTTCGTCCCTGGGAGCCATGACCGTCATGTTGGGGATGGCCCGCAGGTAGGAGAGGTCGAACAGGCCGTGGTGAGTGGGGCCGTCCTCGCCCACGATGCCCCCCCGGTCGACGGCGAAGGTCACCGGCAACCCTTCCAGGCAGACGTCGTGGAGGATCTGGTCGTAGGCCCGCTGCAGAAAGGTGGAATAAATGGCCACCACGGGCTTGTACCCTTCGACCGCCAGGCCCGCCGCGAAGGTCACGCCGTGCTGCTCGGCGATGCCCACGTCGAAGAACCGGTCGGGCCAGGCGTCGGCGAACCCCGTCAGGCCGGTCCCCTCGGGCATGGCCGCGGTGACGGCCACGATCTTTTCGTCTTCCGCAGCCAGTTTCACCATGGCGTCCCCGAAGACCTTGGTGTAAGTGGGGACGACGGTCTCTTTTACCAAGCAGTTGCCGGTCTCCTTTTCGAAGCACCCCACGCCGTGGAAGTAGACGGGGTTCTTTTCCGCGTAGGGATATCCCTTCCCTTTTTTGGTGGTGACGTGGAGAAGCACCGATTCGTTCAGGGTCCGGATGTTCTGGAGGATCTCCACCAGGTGCCCGAGGCGATGGCCGTCGATGGGGCCGAAATAGTCGAAATTGAAGGCCTCGAAGAGCATCCCCGGGGTAACGAAGGTTTTAAACGACTCTTCGGACCGCTTGGCGAACTGATAGGCGTCGTCCCCGATTTTGGGCAGGGATTTGAGGAAATCCCCGAACTCCCGCCGGAGCCCCTGGAGCCGTTTGGCGGAGAAAGTGCGGCTGAGAAACGAGGAGAGGGCGCCGACGTTGCGGGAAATGGACATGTCGTTGTCGTTGAGAATGACGATGAGGTCTTTCTGCATGTCCCCGGCCTGATTGAGGCCCTCGTAGGCCAGCCCGGCGGTCATGGACCCGTCCCCGATCACCGAGATCACTTTGGATCGGTCTTTTTTGAGACTCTTGGCGCAGGCCATGCCCAGTCCGGCCGAAATGGAGGTGCTGGAATGGCCGGTGGAAAAGGCGTCGTAAGGGCTTTCCTTTATCCGGGTGAAGCCGCTGATGCCCTCGTACTGGCGGAGGGAGGCGAACCGGTCCCTCCGGCCGGTCAAGAGCTTGTGGGCGTAGGACTGATGCCCCACGTCCCAGATCACTTTGTCCTCCGGGGCGTCGAAAACATAATGGATGGCGATGGCCAGTTCCACGGCGCCGAGGCTCGAGGCCAGATGGCCGCCGGTCTTCGATACCACATCCACGATGGTCTCCCGGATCTCGGCGGCCAGGGCCGGGAGTTTGGAAAGCGGCAGTCTTTTGAGATCCGCCGGCGAATCGATGGTGTCCAGAATGTTCAAGGGATCTATGACTCCTGGGTTATCGGTTGCGGTCAATGATGTATCGGGCGATGGCCCGGAGAGGATCGGCCCGGCGGTCGAAATCCTGGAGGGCCTCCAGGGCCTCCCTCACCAAAGTTTCGGCCAGCTCCCGGGACCGGGCCGTCCCCAGAAGCGCGGGATAAGTGGTTTTCCCCCGAACCCGGTCCGTCCCCACCGCCTTGCCGAGGCGCGCCGGATCCCCCTCCACGTTCAACAGATCGTCGGTCACCTGGAAGGCCAGCCCGATCTTTTCGGCATATCGGTCGAGAAATCCAATCCGGTCGTCTCCGGCCCCGGCCAGGATGGCCCCGGTCTTGACGGCGGCCCGGATCAGGGCGCCGGTTTTTAGGGCATGCATCCCGGCCAGCGCGTCCACTTCGAGCCCGGCCCCTTCGGCGGCCATGTCCCGCATCTGCCCTTCGATCATGCCCTCGTATCCGGCGGCCCGGGCCACGACCCCGACGACCCGCATCCCCGATTCCGGGGGCAGGCTCGCCAGGGTCTCGAAGGCCAGGGTGAGCAGGGCGTCCCCGGCCAGGATGGCCGAGGCTTCGTCGAAGGCCACGTGGCAGGTGGGCTTGCCCCGGCGCAGCGCATCGTCGTCCATGGCCGGCAGGTCGTCGTGGATGAGGGAATAGGTATGGATCATCTCGATGGCGCAGGCGGCCCGCAGAACAACGTCGTCGGCCCCGCCGGCCGCGGCTTCCGCCGCCGCCATGCAGAGCGCCGGCCGGATCCGCTTGCCGCCGTCCATCAACGAATGGCGCATGGCCCGGACCAGCCGCACGGGCCGATCCGCCAGCAGCCGGTCGAGGCGGTGGTTGATCTCTTTGGCTTTTTCCGAGAGGTAGGGTTTCAGGTCGAACATGGGAATCCCCCGGATATCACTCGTCCGCCGCGTCAAAGGGCGCTTCGGCGAAGCCCCCCTCGCCGTCCTCCAGGAGCACCGCGATCTTTTTCTCGGTCTCGTCCAGTTTCCCGGAGCAGAGTTTGGAAAGATGGACCCCTTCCTCGAATTTTTTCAGGGCCTTTTCCAGGGGCAGATCCCCGGATTCCAGTTCCTGGACGATCCCTTCCAGCTTTTCCAGGGCCTTTTCGAATGTCAATTCTTTTGCGCTCACGATAAGTCCTTTTCCTCCACCCGGCAGATCAGCGCGCCCCGGGCAAGGGTGATGTGAAGGCGTCCATCGATGTCCACCGCGTCCGCGTCCCGGATCACGGTCCCCTCCGGCAGGGCGCGGGCGATGCTGTAGCCGCGGCCCAGGACCGCGGTCGGGTCCAGTCCGGACAGACGGGTGGTCAGATCCTGGAGGCGGCTTCTCCGGTGGGCGAGATACCCCCTGAACTGGAGGGCCAGTTCCCGCCGACGGTCCCCCAGCCGCTCTTTCAGGCGACGGATCCGCCCCGACGGCCGGATCGTCAGAAGACGGTCCCTGCGCCAGAGAAACCGTTCCTGTTTTCGGCGGAGGGCGTTGTCCATGCCCCGGTTGAGCCGGGCCGTCAGATCGTCCACCCGGAGCAGAAGATCCGCCAGCCGCCGCCTGGGGTGGACGAGCCGTTTGAGGGTCCCGTCGAGCAGGCGTCTCCGGTCCGTCAGATGGCGCCGCAGCCGACTCGCCAGGGCCGCCGTCAGGTTCCCGCAGGTCCGGATCAGCTCCGCCTTGACCGGAACCGCCAGTTCGGCGGCGGCCGACGGGGTCGGGGCCCGGCGGTCCGCGACGAAATCGGCGATGGTCACATCCGTCTCGTGGCCCACCGCTGAAATAATGGGGATCTCCGAGGCGAAAATCGCCCGGGCCACCCGTTCGGAGTTGAAGGCGGCCAGATCCTCCAGGGACCCGCCGCCCCGGGCGAGGATGATCACATCCGCCCTCCCCCGCCGGTTGACGGCCGCCACGGCCCCGGCGATCTCTTCCCCGGCCCCTTCCCCCTGGACCTTGACCGGATGGATCTCCACCCGGAGGTTCGGAAACCGGCGGTCCAGGACGTTCAGGATATCGTGGACCACGGCCCCGGTCCGGGAGGTGACGAGGCCGATGGTCCGGGGAAGGAACGGGATCGGCTTTTTGTGAGATTCGTCGAAAAGCCCTTCCCCGGACAGGCGGTTTTTGAGCTGATCGAAGGCCGCCTGGAGGGCCCCCAGGCCGCTGGGTTCCAGGTACTCGAAGATGATCTGGTAAGTCCCCCGGGGTTCATAGACGCTGATCCGCCCCAGACCCGTGACCGTCATCCCGTCCTCGGGGAGAAACTTCAGATTGCGGTTCTGGCCCCGGAACATGACGCCGCCGATCCGGGCCGATGCATCCTTCAGGGTGAAATAATAATGACGGGAGGCGGGGATCCGAAAATTGGATATTTCTCCAACGACCCAGACAAACGGGAACCGTTCCTCCAGGAGCGCCTTGATGTCGGCCGTCAGGCGGGTGACCGTGTAGATCGGGCGGTCGGCGTATGTTCTTTCCGTCATCACCCGATACAGCTAACACACTTGCCGGTCTCTTTCAATCCCTTTCCATCCGCGCCATGTAGTCCCGGACCGCCGGGAGCATGTGGACCGTCTCCGGGGCCATCCTTTTTAAACAGGCGGCCAGGAGCCGGTTTTTTCGGTGGATGGAGAGGTGCTTGTCCATGATGTAATGCGGGGCGCCTTTGATGAGACAGTATCCGCTCTGGGCCGTCACGCCGGTCTTGCGGAGATTGTGCTCCGAGACCGTAACGCCCAGCCGCTCCGCCGCCTCCTTGAGCTGTTCGTAGAGTTTTTCCGCTTTCATCTCCGCTGTCGCCGCCGTGCCAAATCGTCCCTATCCGTCGCTTTTGCCTTGAAAAACAGGTCGTGTGTATTATATATAGCTTGAATCGATCATGAATGTACAGAGACCATGAATAATCGATCTATCTTAAAACTTCTAAGGGAGGACAGTCTGTATGGAATCATTTGCTCGCGGTAAAACACAACCCCAGGTAGCGGTCAATTCCTTTATCCAGAGCGTGTACGGCTGGATGGCCTTCGGTCTGGGTCTCACCGGTCTGGTGGCGATGTTCATCGCCAACAGCCCGACCCTTTTGCAGCTGATTTTCGGCAATCAGCTCATCTTTTTCGGACTGATTATCGCGGAACTGGCGCTGGTCTTTTACATCAGCGCCCGGATCAACCGCATGGAGGCCGGCACCGCCACGGGCCTGTTCCTGTTGTACGCCGGCCTGAACGGCGTCACATTATCCTTTATTTTTCTCGTGTACACGAAGGCATCCATCGCCTCCACCTTTTTCATCTGCGCGGGAACCTTCGCGGCGTGCAGCGTTTACGGGTACGTGACCAAAAAGGATTTGACCTCCATGGGCGGCTTCCTGTTCATGGGGTTGATCGGCATCATCATCGCCTCGGTGGTCAACATCTTTCTGCGCAGCCCGATGGTCTACTGGATCATCAGTTACGTGGGCGTGGGCATCTTCATGGGGCTGACCGCGTACGACACCCAGAAGATCAAGTCCATGGCCCACTCCCAGCCCGCCGACCTGGAGGCCGGGGTGATCCGCAAGGGCGCCATCATGGGCGCGTTGTCCCTCTATCTCGACTTCATCAACATGTTCATCTTCATGCTCCACATCTTCGGGGGGCGTGAGTAAGATTCCACGCAAAACGCCCCTGGGTCGGGAAACAGACCGCCCAGGGGCGTTTTCAGCCGGTCGGCCGCGTTATTCGAGCTACCCGATGGCGTTTCGAATCACTTCCACCAGGTGACGGCAATATCCCTCCGTCTCCTCGGCGGTGGGCCCTTCCACCATCACCCGGCACAGGGGCTGGGTCCCGGAGTACCGGACCAGCACCCGCCCCTTTTCCCCCAGCTTCTTCTCCACGGCCCGGATCTCCTCGCCCACGCCGGGCAGCGCCCGGAGATCGGGCTTTTCGGTCACTTCCAGGTTCATGAGACTCTGGGGAAACACGGACATGATGCCCCGCATCTCCGAAAGGGGCCGGTCCGCGGCGATCATGGCGTCCAGGAGCATCAGGGCCGTCAGGACGCCGTCGCCGGTGGTGTGATGGTGCGCGAAAATCATGTGGCCCGAATCCTCGCCGCCGATGACGGCGCCGGTCTCGGTCATTTTCTCGGCCACATACCGGTCCCCCACGTCGGCCATGACGTGGGCGATGGCGAGTCTCTTCAGGGCCAGCCGGAGGCCGATGTTGCTCATGACCGTGGAGACCACCGTGTTGTTCCGGAGGGTTCCCCTTTCTTTCATCCGCCGGGCGCAGATGGCCAGGATCTGGTCGCCGCTCAAGACATTGCCGGTCTCGTCGGCCGCGATCAGCCGGTCCCCGTCGCCGTCAAAGGCCAGGCCGACCCGCGCGCCCTCCTTCCGAACGGTCTCCACCAGATTGTCGGTGTGCTGGGAACCGCAGTTATCGTTGATGTTCTTTCCGTCGGGATGGACCGAAAGCGGGAAGATCTCCGCCCCCAGCTCCTTAAAGAGGCGCGGCGCCACCCGGTAGGTGGCCCCATTGGCGCAGTCGAGAACCACCTTCATCCCCTTCAGATCGCTGACGCCCGGAAGCCGCCCTTTCAAAAACTCGATGTACCGGTCGTCGGCCTTTTCCAGCCGTTGCGCCGTCCCGATCTCCGGGCCGCTGTCCGGCGAGCCGTATTCGATATGCGCGTTTTCCAGTATCCGGGCTTCCAGCCGGTCCTCCACGGCGTCCGGCAGCTTGAAGCCCTTGCCGTCGAAAATCTTGATCCCGTTGTCGTAAAAGGGATTGTGGGAAGCGGACAGGACGATGCCGGCGTCGGCCCCGGCGTCCGCAGCAAGAAAAGCCACGCCGGGGGTGGGGAGGACGCCGGCCAGAAGAGCCGTTCCGCCGGCCGAAAGGATGCCCGCCGTCATGGCGTGCTCCAGCATGTCGCCGGAAATCCGGGTATCCCGACCGATCACCACCCTGGCGGGGCCGCCGCCGTCGGAAAAAAAAGTCGCCACGGCCCGGCCCACCGCCAGGGCCGTCTCCGGGGTCATGGGGCGCCGATTCGCCCTACCCCGGATGCCGTCCGTTCCGAAAAGTCTGCCCATCCTACTTCGCTTTCTCCGTCAAAGTTTTCAGCGGGGGCATGGCGTCCGCCGCCCCTGCGTCAATGCTGTCCACAATTCCCTGAAGCCACTCCACGCCGGTTTCCGAATCCGAGGCATCCAAGCCCTGGATGACCGGGATGTAATCATTTCCGATTTCCGATATTTTCGCGCTCACAGCTTCAAGCAAAGCGTCCCGTCGGCCGGCATCGCCCTGGATGTCCCGCGCCGCTTCCAGGGAGGCTGCCATCCCGGACCATCGACCCGCTAAATCGGCTTCCTGCTGAAGGACAAACGCCTCCAACCGCTTAACCCGCTCCGCGACGGCTGCGTTCAACACGTCTTTCGCTCCCATCCACAGGGATTCCGGAAGATCCTCGCCGATAAACATGGCCCGGACGTGATCATACCAG
>JAABTM010000106.1 GCA_011389855.1 Desulfobacteraceae bacterium | reverse complement strand
CATGGAAGCGCGGGAAGCCATTTTGAAGCATTATGAAACCGGCGACAGCGGGCGCCGGATCGTGACATGCAGAGAGGTGATCGCATACTACATCAAACGGAAACTGCTCTCTTCCGACAATAAATTCGGGATGGCTTTGTGGGAAACGCAACAACCGTCAAACAACGACACATGTTTCGGCCGGAAAGGACGCCGACCTTTTCCTCGAGATCCGCCGCATGATCGAAGAAACGCGATCCGCGGTTGCGGCGCCGGTAAACGTCGGGCTTACGCTGCTTTACTGGCGTGTGGGGAAAAGAATCCGGGAAGAAATTTTTAAGGTGTGCGGGCATGGGGGCCGGAAAAAAGGCTCGATAACTGGCGGTCGCCCGATTTCGAGTTGCCTATAGGGGGGATGAACCCCTTGGATATACTGTTCAGCGATATGGGGTTCGGCTCAGCCAGCCGGTCGGAGCATATGACAAAAAATGCCGGCCCCTTCCGCGGTGTAAACGCTGTTGGTGAAACGAACCATCATTTCATTCGGCCCGCGATGGCTACCCACGACTCCTTTTCCACACGATCGAGGATCTCGAATCCCATGGCGACCATCCGCTCCGCCACCACGACCCCGTTCTCCGCGATGATGCCGGAGCCGATGAAGATTCCGCCGGGGGTCAGCAGGGGCGGCACGCCGTCCAAAAGCGTGAGGATCACATCCGTCAGGATGTTGGCCGCGACGATGCCGTAGGGGCCGGACACGCCGTCCGTCAGATGGCCGTTTTCCACCATAAACCGGCTCTCCGCCACCCGGTTGAGCCGCAGGTTTTTCCGGGCGATCTCCACGGCCACCGGATCACTGTCCACGCCCCGGACAAACCCCGCTCCCAGCAGGGCCGAGGCGATCATCAGGATGCCCGACCCCGTCCCCACATCCAGGACCCGGTCGCCGGGCTGTAGACAGGTCTCCAGAAGACCGATGCACAGGGCCGTCGTCGGATGCGTACCGGTGCCGAAGGCCATGCCCGGGTCGATCTCGATGATCAGGTCGCCCTCTCCGGCTGCAAAGGGCTGCCAGGAGGGTTTGACGACGATGCGGGGGGTGATCCGCGCCGGCTTGAAGTAAACCTTCCAGGATTCGGACCAGTCCTCCTCGTCCACTGTGGACTGCTGGATCAGGCTCTGAATGCCGTCGGTTTTTTCCAGCCGATCCAGAGCGGCCCGGAGTTCGGCGAGTTTCGACGAGAGATCGCCGGTTCGGGGCAGGTAGCCCACCACAGCCTCCGCATTAGCCCCTTTGACGGCGTCGCCGGCCCATCCCTCGGCCGGTTCGGCGTCCGGGCCTTCCACCAGAACTCCCTGGGTTCCCAGGCGATAGAAGATGTCAGATATCAGTTCCACGGCCAGGGCGGCGTTTCCGGCCTCGATGAGGACTTTGGTTTCGATCCAGTTCATGATGTTTCGGTGAAACTTTCCTTTGGGGGGTTGAAATACCCGTGGCGCAAACTGGGAAAGGCCCGGCGGATGCGGTCGATCCATCGTTTCATTCCCTTCGGCGGACCCAATGGCGCCGCCCGGTCCATGATCTCCCAGTACCGGAGCGGGTCGAAATTGAGGTTCCGCCACTGGATCATGTTCACCGGGTGGTCCCGGAGAAAGGTTTCCAGGGCCTCGGCTTCTTCGGGGCTGTCGGTGAATCCCGGACAGTTGAGATAGTTGAGGGAGACCCATTTCCCTTTTTCCAGGGCCGCGTCGATGCTCGCCGTCACGTCCTCGAATCCGTATCCCCTGGGGCGGAAATAGGTTTCGTAAGGGATTTTTCGGACGCTGTTGAGGCTGATGCGGACGCTGTCGAGGCCGGCGTCCAGAAGCCGGGTCAGGATCCCGGGTCGGCCGCCGTTGGTGTTCATGTTGATGGTCCCCGCCCCGGTCTCGTTCCGGATGAGCCGGATGGCCGGTTCGATGGCGTCGGCGGCCAAAAGCGGGTCCCCCTCGCACCCCTGTCCGAAGCTGACCACCGCCCGGTCCACCCGGCGGATATGGGCCAGGGCCACGCCGGCGATCTCCTCCGGGGCGGGAGTGAAGGGGATCCGGTCCTGGCTGTGGGGGATCTCCCCTTCCTTCTGGAGAGAGAGGCATCCCAGGCAGCCGGCGTTGCAGCTTTGGGCCGTGGGCAGGGGGGCTTCGTACCGGCCCAGAAAGAAGTTCTTGCCCGCCGGGCACCCGTATTCCAGGGCGCATTTTTCCAGATGGGCCCGGAGCCGGTTGTCGGGCAGTCTTTTCCGCATCCGCTTGACCCCGGCGACGACCTTGTGGCGCGGCATCCGGCGCAGGTCCTGCCGGGGTTCCTTATCGACCCGGACCACGGCGGTGCGGAATCCGTTCCCCGCCCACCCGACGGCGCCGTAGGAAAAAAGGGGCAGGAATCCGGCGTCCGGATCTTCCTCGTAGGCGCAGGTCCGGGTGATCACGTATCCCGGCGAGTTGAAGGCGGCCACCGGGAAAAGGGGTTCCCCCGGCGCATAGGGATTTTCCCTCACCGTCTCGAACCGGTCGGTTTCGAGGTTGAAAAGAACCGGGGACCGGTCGGGGAGGAACATGAGTTCCCCGCCGTGGGGCATCTTCAGGGTGTCGGATCGGGTCAGCGGCGACAGGTCGGGCCCGGCCGCGCCGGCGGCGGCGAACCCGTCGAGATCGAAGATCTCGCCGGCGGCGTTGGCGACCACGGCGGTGATGGGCGGGGATTGAGCGGCGCGGCGGGACATGGCGATGGGGAAGGGGCGCGGCTTACCGGAAGATCCGGAAGAGCCAGAACCCCTTCTTGTCCCGGGCGGCTAGTTCCGACCGGCGCTGCTCGAGTTCGTCGTGCCAGGCCGCGACCCGGTCGTCTTCGAGGTATCGGTCGATGAGGTCCATGTCTTCGTTTTCGAGGCTCAGGGCCTTTGTCAGGCCGTGCCGGAAGTCCGCCGTGACCGGCGCCAGGCGGGTCGGGTAGAGGACCAGTCGGGCCGGTTCTTTTTCGCCCACGCCGAACTGGCCCGCATACCGGCCGCCGTCGGGGGAGAGGAAAAACGAAACCGGCGTGTCCGGATGCCGGGCGCCGTCCGTCCGGTCGGTCCCCTGGCCGAAAGCGCCGCTCCAGGCGGCCGAAAGCGTGACCAGGTAATGGAAGCCGGAACGGTTTTCGACCTCGAAGGCGGCCTTGTATCCGTACCGGGTCTCCCCTTCGGCGGCATCGGGTCCGGCGTCGATCCGGCCGTAGTTGAAGGAATGGGAGACCGACACGCCTTTGGCGGCCATGTACCGTTCCGGAACCCGGCTGGCGGCCAGGGCGTCGGGGAAATTTTTAAGAAGATCGATGAGGGCGTCGTACCGCTCCGTGGTCAGAACGATCTCTTCGGGCCGGATGCCCGCGATAAAGGCGTCGTATTTCTCGGGTTCCCAGTGGCGGACCCCGAAGCGGTAAAGGTTCCGGTCGTCCGTGGCGAAGACGGCGTTGTGAAAGGCCGACACGGTCTCCCCCCCGGCGTCGAGGCGCCGAAGGGGGGCGAGGGTCTCGAAATCGTAGAAAAGGAGTCCTTTGTTGTGGCGGAGGGTCAGCACGATCACCGCCCCCGCCGCATCCGGCAGAATCGGTTCCCCGGTGACGATGAGGTCCGAGATCTCCCGGTCGGTCTCGACGGTTCCCACGGGATCGCCCGTGGCGAGATCGATCACCGAAAAGGACGTCTTCCGGTGTTCCACCAGGTAATGGTCGTGGAACAGGGCGATGGAGCCCGGCATGGCCTTGGGTACCCGCCGAACGGGCGGCGCGTCCATCCGGTTCCAGATAAAGACCGAGTTCTCCCCGGCCCCGGCCGCGGCGTCGTCCTTCAGTCGGGCCACGGCGGTGATGCATTCCTTCTGGTTGAAGACGTCCCAGTTGACGTTTTCCTGCTCGCTGGAAAAATACCGGCCCGCGAAGGTCAGTTCCGGGAATGTCCACACGTTGACCAGCCCGCCGCAGGCCCCCGCCAGAAGCCGGTCTCCGGCGGCCGCCAGGGCCCCGACGTAATGGCCGTTTTTGAGCCGCACGGTCCGGGTCGCGTCCGCCTTTGTGTCCCATACCGCCACGGCGTCCACGTCTTCGTCGCCGCCGCCGGAGATCACCATGGCGCCGACGGCCTCCCGGATGGTCCCCCCGAGCGCCTTGGCCGCTTTCCCCTCGATGGTCCGGATGGGCGCCAGGGATTCCGGGTCGAAGATGTGGACGTCGCCGGCCCCCATGGTGGTGTTTTCAAAGACCCAGACCTCGTCCCCCACGGCATGGGGACGGCTGTAGTAGAGGCCTGGAAGCCCGCGGCGGGCGACGAGATCGTTGTTGGCTTCCAGGATGAACCGCAGCGCCTCCCACATCTCCAGGTTGGCGTAGGTGTGGAAGGGGATGGCGTAGGGGGAGAGGACACCGGCGTCGATGGCGCGCCGGACCTGATCCCGCTTTTCGGCCGCCGCCTCGTCCAGTTCGGCGGTCGCCGGTCCCGACAGCAAAAGGCAGAGGAGCAGAGCGGTGGTTACACTCCTGATAAAGGGGGTCATGTAGGGTTCACCGATGGTCATTCCCCGAGGAGGATCGACCGGTATTCCCGCCGGGCGCGGCTCACCAGGGGCTGCCGGTTCGGCTGGTCTTTGTATTTGAGGATAAAAGCCTCCAGCGCCTTCAGCGTGGGGCGGGCCAGGATGGCATCCAGCTCCTGCCGGGCGTCCACCGGCTGGTCCGGCTGGGTCATGGCTGGGGCCGGTTCGGGTTTCGGCCGCTGAGCCGACGGTTTCGTTTCAACCGGTTTTTCTCCCTTGACGGGGCGGGTCGGGGGCGGCGTCTTTTTCCGGACTTTGGGCGCCACGCGGCGGACCGGGGGCCGGTAAGTTTGGGTCCGGGTTTTCCGCATTCCTTCGATTTTCTCCGACGCCCGCTTGAGGTAAGGGACGGTGGCCGGAATCCGCCGCTGAATCCTTTTCAGATAGGTTCGGCTCACCCATCCCCGGTCGGTCTGGATCCAATTGTCCTGGGCCGTTTTGGCGTAGACCACGTCCCCTTTTTCATATTCCCCCACTTTGGGCGCCCCGGTGGAATTGCCCGAGCGGATGTTGAGGATGGAAGCGGTAACCAGAAAGGAGCGCTGGCCCAACTGGTCGTATTTCTGGATAAACCGCTGGAGGGCCGCCGCGGAGCCCTGGTTTTCCACCTCCTGGAAGTCGGTCGCGATGGCCTGTCCCAGCATCCGCTCCACGGCCTTGACATAATGCCCTTTGGGGAATTTGGTAAAATAGGTATCGTAGTACCGGAGGTCTTCTCCCCCGCTCTGGCGCTGGATCCGCCTGACCAGGTCGTATTCCGCCGCCAGCCGGAAAAGACGGCGTTTGGCGGGCGGCAGGGCCCCGGGGTCGTGGGCGTCCAGAAACCGGTCGGTGGGCGCCCCGCGTTCCAGGATTTTTTTGAAGGCCGGTGCATTCTCCGTCTGGAAGGCGTGCCAGAGGGCGGTATACCCCTTATTGTCCCGGGCCGTCACATCGGCCCCTTTTTCCAGGAGCAGATCGACGATCTCCGTTCGGCCGGCCCGGACGGCCAGCATCAGGGGGGTCATCCCCTCGTCGTTTCCGCGGTCGATGGCGTCGCCGTCATCGACCATCTCGGTCACTTCCTGGACATCCCCCTGGCGCACGGCTTCGTGGAGATTCGTGCATGAAGCCACCAGCAGGAGGGCGGCAATGGCGGGAAAAAGCGGTTTCATGGGTTGCGATCCTCTCCGTTGGGTCCATCATTCCATGTTCGGTGAGGGAGTATAGAGTAATTACAGATATGTGTCAATTGAGAAAGGGAGTGTAATCAAGAATGTAAGCAATGGTGAAAAATTCACTTAACAAGGAGACGAATTTCTGGCATAATGCCCCTCTATGTTCAGGATAGGAAAGGACATAAGCCCTTGAAAGGATGCCTGACGATCATCGGCCTGCTGGTGCTGGCCGTCGCGGCGGCCGGGGGCTACGCCGCTTGGGATCTGTACCGGTACGCCGAATCCCCCATGGGGCCGCCGGCCAAACCGGTCGTGGTCTCGGTGCCCGCCGGCCAGACCTTCGGCGACACCATCCGCCGGCTCCAGGCCGCGGGCATCGTCCGGTCTCCCCGGCGATTCGAGGCCCTGGCCCGGCTGAAGGGACTCGATACCAGGGTCCAGGCGGGGGAATACTGGCTGACCCCCGACGTGGCCCCCACAAAGCTGCTTCAGCAGTTAGTGAGCGGCAAGGTCCGGATGCACGCCCTGACCCTGCCCGAGGGCTACACCATCCGCCAGTACGCCGGCCTCATCGAGGAGAAGGGACTGGCCCCCGAAGAGGACTTCCTGGCGGTGGCCGCGGACGCCGCGCTGGCCCATGAGTACGGCATCCCCGGCGAGACCCTGGAAGGGTACCTTTTTCCGGACACCTACCATTTTCCCAAAGGGCTGCCGCCCAAACAGCTCGTCGATCACATGATCGCCAAGTTCTGGACGATCTTCAAGCCGGAATGGGAAGACCGGGCCCGGGATCTCAACATGACCCTCCACGAAATCGTCACCCTGGCCTCCATCATCGAAAAAGAGACCGGCGCCCCCGCCGAGCGGAAACTGATCTCGTCGGTCTTCCACAACCGGCTGAAGCGGAACATGCGCCTCCAGAGCGATCCCACGGTGATATACGGCCTGAAGAACTTCAACGGCAACATCACCAAAAAAGACCTGGAGACGCCGACCCCCTACAACACTTACACCATTGGCGGATTGCCGCCGGGGCCCATCGCCAACCCCGGCGCGGGGGCACTGGAAGCGGCCCTCTACCCGGTCAAGACCAACCACCTTTATTTTGTCTCCAGAAACGACGGAACCCACCATTTTTCCGGCAGCCTGAAGGAACACAACCGGGCCGTTCGGAAATACCAGCGATAAGGATGCCCCCGAACGCGTCCATGACGCCGGAGCAGTCAGCCGGTCAGCGCCTGATGGCGGGGTTCCGCGGGATCCGGCTCAACGACGAGCTGCGGTTTCTCATCGGGGAACTGAAGGTCGGCGGGATCATCCTCTTCGCCCGGAACATCGAAAGCCGGACCCAAGTGGCGGATCTGTGCCGATCCGCCCAGGAGTGCGCCATCGCCCGCGGCCAGCCGCCGCTTTTTATCGCCGTGGATCAGGAGGGCGGGCCGGTGGCCCGGTTTCGGCCGCCCCGGTTTCCGGAACTGACCGGCGCGCCAAAGGTCCGGGATGCTTTGGAAGCGGCCCGGCTGGCGCGGAAAACAGCGGGCGAGCTGACGGAAATGGGGCTCAACATGAACATGGCCCCGGTCCTGGATGTGGCCCCGACCGATATGGCGAGCATCATGGCCGACCGCGCCTATGGGGCCGACCCGGAGCGAGCCGCCGGGATGGGCGTTGCCGTTATCCAGGGATTACAGGAAAACGGCGTGATGGCCGTGGGAAAACATTTCCCGGGCATCGGCCGCACGGTCCTCGACTCCCACCACGACCTGCCCGCCTTCGACGGAAGGAGGGAGGATCTCGACGAGGTGGAGCTGCCCCCCTTTGCCGCGGCGATAAAAGCGGGCGTCTCGGGCGTGATGCTGTCTCACATTCGGTATGACCGGATCGATTCCGAATGGCCCGCCAGCCTGTCGAGCCGGATCGCTCTGGATCTGTTGCGGAAGGAGATGGGATTCGGCGGCCTGGTCCTCACCGACGACCTGGACATGGGGGCCATCAAAAAACACTTCGAGATCGACGCGGCCGTCGAACGGGTCCTGGCCGCTGAAGTGGATGTGGCCATCATCTGTCACTCCCTGGACGCCCTCAGGCGAGCCCATGGTCTCATCCGGTCTCATCTGGCCGACGGCCGATTCGACGGCGAGGCCTCGGTGGAGCGGATCATGGGGTTTAAAAACCGGTTTTTGCCGATCTAAAGCCGGACGATTGATGTGCAGGGGCGAAAAATTTTTCGCCCCTACGATTTCAATACCTGCCTGATCCGTTCCAATGCCCAGTCGATCTCGTCCTGGGTGATGACCAGGGGGGGCGCGAACCGGATGACGTTCTCGTGGGTCTCTTTACAGAGCAATCCCTTCGCCTTCAACGCCTCGCAGAAGGGGCGCGCCCCGCCGGCTTCGGCCTTCAATTCCACGCCGATCATCAACCCCTTGCCCCGAATCTCTTTAATATGGGGGCTGTCGATTTCCTGGAGCTTTGACAGGAAATAGTTTCCCAGCTTCTCCGCGTTCCGGACGAGGTTTTCCTCGGTAAGCACCTTCAGGGCCGCCCGGGCGACGGCGCAAGCCAGGGGGTTGCCGCCGAAGGTGGACCCGTGCTCGCCGGGCATGAAGACCCCTAGCACCTCCTTGTTGGAGAGGACGGCGGAGATGGGATAGAACCCCCCGGACAGGGCCTTGCCCACCAAAGTGAGATCGGCTTCGATGCCGTCGTGTTCTTCAGCCAGCAGCTTGCCGGTGCGGCCCAGGCCGGTCTGGATTTCATCCAGGATGAGTGCGACGTTGTGCCGGTCGCAGATCTCCCGGACTTCTTTGAAATATCCGGCCGGCGGGATGATGACCCCGGCCTCCCCCTGGATGGGTTCGACCAGAAAAGCCGCCGTGTTGGGCGTGATGGCCGCCTCCAGGGCTTCGGCGTCGCCGAAGGGGATGATCCTGAACCCCGGCGCAAAGGGCCCGAATCCCTCCTTGTACGCTTCTTCGCTGGAAAACCCGATGATGGCGATGGTCCGGCCGTGGAAGTTGTTGGTGCAGACGATGATCTCGGCCCCATCCCTGGGGATGTTCTTGGTGGTGTAGGCCCATTTTCGGACCGCCTTGACCACCGTCTCCACCGCCTCGGCCCCGCTGTTCATGGGCAGCACCATGTGGGATCGGGTCAGTTCGCAGACCTCCTTGTAGAACAGGGGGAGCTGATCGTTCCGGAAAGCGCGGGAGGTAAGGGTGAGCTTCCGGGCCTGCTCGATCATGGCGTTTAGAATTTTCGGATGGCAGTGGCCCTGGTTGACGGCCGAATAGGCCGACAGGCAGTCCATGTATTTGTTGCCTTCGACGTCCCAGACCCAGATCCCCTCCCCGCGGCTGATCACCACGTCCAGGGGCTTGTAGTTCCGGGCGCCGTATTGGTTTTCGAGTTCGATGTAGGCGTTTTGGTTCATGGTGGATCCTTTTTCCGGCTGCCGATTTGGATTTGGACAGCTTGAACGAAATTGCGGGCCGCAAGAATGGCTTGCTTGGCTTTTTCCTTCGGAACGTGGAGGGTGACTCCATAATCTCCGATGCTGCGAAGTTCAAACAGCCAATTCAAATCCTGGCCGAGTTGTTTTTCCAAAAGTCCGGTTTTTATGAAGTGTTGATGAATCGCCGTGATGACGCCGCTGTGCTTTCTGAATTCAATGCCTTTATTCAACAATAAGGCAGTGGATGCATAAAAAGCTGAATAATAGGCTCTTGAAGCGGCAAAATCGAAATATCCTTCGGATATCAATGCTTCAGACGCTTCAACGGCTTTTTCGGCTCTTTCAAGATTGGCTTGAATTTCAGCCGCATAATCCTCATGGATCATGCGGCGATCCCTTCGCGCTTTGCCATTCGGTAGAGATGAAGTTTGCCGGATTCAAATTCGTCTACGGCTGCCGGTTTCGCCGAAATGAGACGCGCCGATTTGAGTTGAATGGGGTACAGAATTTCGACAATTCTACGAATTTCATCAAAATAATCGAATGGTTGCGATAGGAGGACGAGAAGGTCGATATCGCTGGAGTCTTTCTCCTGACCGCGTGCTATGGAGCCATATAAAACTAAGCCGCGAAACCGGTCGCCATAATAGGCTTTTAAAACATTCTTACATTCCTCGACGATCTTTTTGATGCCCATTGGCGGTAATATCCTCTATTGAGAGACTTTTTCTATAACGGTCGCAATCCCCTGCCCGCCGCCGATGCAGGCGGTAGCGCAGCCGAGGCGGCCGTCTTTCGCGGCGAGGATTCGGGCCAGGGTTCCGGTGATCCGGACGCCGGTGGCGCCCAGGGCGTGGCCGATGGCGATGCCGCCGCCCATGACGTTGACCCGTTCCGGATCGATGTCGAGCTGCTGGATGGCGTACAGGGCAACCACGGCGAAGGCCTCGTTGATCTCCCAGTAGTCGATGTCCGCGGCGTCGAGGCCGGCGGATTTCAACGCCCGTTCCACCGCCGGTACGGGGCCCGCCCCCATGACCGTGGGATCGACCCCGGCGAATCCGATGGACCGGATCCGGGCCAGGGGCGTCAAGCCCCGCTCCCTGGCGCCTTCGGCGGACATCAGCACCATGGCCGCCGCGCCGGCGTTGAGGGGCGAGGCGTTGCCGGCGGTGATCACGCCGTCCTCTCTGAAGACCGGCTTGAGCCGCTCCATATCCGCAAGGCTGGCGCCTTCCCGGACGGCGCCGTCCCGTTCGACGGTTTTCGTGCCGCCATCGGCCTGGGGCGCGTCGATGGGCAGGATCTCGTCTTTGAAAAACCCGGCCCCATAAGCGTCGGCCGCCTTCTGGTGGGACCGGACCCCCCAGTTGTCGAGATCCGACCGGGTGAGGCGCGTCCGGGAAAAAAGTTTTTCGGCGGTGAGGCCCATGTTGAGGGCGGTGGCCATGTCCCAGTGACCGAATTGGTCTTCGGTGGAGAGGCGTTCGTTGACCGACAGGACCCCTTGTTTGAACAGGGGCGGTCCCATGGGAACCCGGGTCATGTGCTCCATGCCGCCGGCGATGGCGACATCGGCGTAGCCGCCGGCGATCTCCAGAAAACCGGTGTGGACCGCCGCCATGCCCGATCCGCACTGCTGATCGAGAAATTTGGCGGCGGTTTTCTCGGAGAGATTGGCCAGAAAAACCGGCGTCCTGCCCCCGTAGGTCCACTGCTCGGTGACGCCCAGGGCCGACCCCACCAGAAAATCATCGATTTCATCGGGGTTGACGCGGCTTCGATCCAGCAGCGGCGGGATCAGTTCGGCCAGCAGATCGTCGGCCCGAAGCTGGGAAAAGGGATCGCGTTCGGGCTCTTTGGGACGGGCCCTGGATTGGGCGGTTCTCAGATATCCGGCGATGATCACGTCGCGCATATTGTTTCGCTTTCGTATTGGTGATGGATGGGGTGAACGCTCTCTATCGTCTCCGCTTTTTCCATCAAGCGGGCCAGCAGGCGGAATTCCCCGATCCATTCGATGCTTTCCATGTTTTCCGGCCAATTGTCGTTTTCATATTCCGTTACAAACGCCTGGGTTTCAATGTTGTGTTTCCGCTCAAATTGCGCAAGGTTGCGTTTGGTCTGACGAATTCCCGCTTGCACAAGGCGCAGTTCGTTTTCCAGCGCCGCTTCCACAATCGGTTTGATTGGTCTGTCTCTATCGGAAATTAATGTTAACGCTTCCATGATGTAAAAGAACTCCTTTTTGTCGTCACTCCGCCAACCCGCACCATTCCGCCAGAAACAGCGCATAGGCTTTCGCGGTGTGGATGACGCTGTCGATGTTGACCCGTTCGTCGGCGGCGTGGATGTTTTCAGCGATGGGCCCGAAGCAGGTGGCCTGCCCCTTGCCGAAAAAGTGGAACGCCCGCAGATCGGTGGTGCAGGTGGAGACGTATTCTTCGGCGTCGGTGCCGGCGATCATCCGATGGCAGCCGTTTAACACGCTGAAGGCCGGGAGATTCCGGTCGACGGCATGGCCGTCGGAGCGGAAGCCGTAGAACTTGACCTTGGGACGGTTTTCGGCCAGCCACGGATCGGCGGCGGCCGTTTCTTCGATGGTCCGCCGGACCCGGTCGCGGATCTCGCCGAAGGAGGTCCCCGGAAAATAGGAGAGCCGGCAGTGAAACGCCGCCGTGGCCGGAACGGTGGAAGGCCAGTCGCCGCCTTCGAAGACGCCGATGTTGAGGTTCAGGGGATGGGCGTGGTCCCGGTAGGCCGGGGGCCGCTCTTCGGCGTTCATGTCGGCCTCCAGCTTCCGGAGGGCCTGGATGAGGGGGACGCATTTTTCGATGGCGTTGGCCCCGGTGGACGCTGAGAGTACATGGCCTGATGTGCCGGTCACGTTGACCTTGAACCAAAGTACGCCCACCTGATGGGTATAGATGGTGGGGCCGAAGGGTTCGGGAATGAGCACCGCATCCGCGTCGTACCCGGCGGCCACGCACGCCAGGGCCCCGTTTCCGGTGCATTCCTCCTCGATGACGCCCTCGATGGTCACCGGCGCGTTGAGTCCGAACCCGGCTTTCTCCACCACGTGGAGGGCGTAGGTCATGGCGGCCACCCCCGATTTCATGTCGCCGGCGCCGCGGCCGTAGAGCCATCCGTCCCGGACAAAAGGCGTGTAGGGATCGAAGGACCAGAATTCTAAGGGTTTGGGGCTCACCACGTCCAGATGGCCGTTGAAGAGCGCGGACCGGCCGCCCCGCCCCGCCGCCGGCTTTACGGCCACCACGTTCTCCTTGTCCACGTAGGGCCAGGGGACCGGCGCGAACCCCGGATGATCCCAGAGGGTTTTGGCGTCCATGGAAACCCGGACCGGTTCCAGGCCCAGCCGGGAGAGTTCCGCGTCCATGACCTCCACGACCTCGGCCTCGTTTCCCAGGGTGCTGCGTTCGCTCACCAGCCGGACGGTGAAATCGACGATGTCGTCGGCGAGGCGATCCACCGTTTCGATGATCTTTTGTTGTCTGGCGTCCATAGCGGTTCGGCTCCTCTCGTCTGTGCGGGCCTTAAAACGTCGGAACGGCGGCGGCCCCGCCCCCGGGCAAAATCAGGTCCGCCCCGGTCCGGTTCCGGACCGTCTCCAGGTCGGTCTCGGCGGCGATCTCCCGCAAGGTCAGTCCGTCGTCGGTCACGTCGATGACCGCCAGTTCGGTGATGATGGTGTCCACGCAGCCGGCGGCCGTCAGGGGCAGGGTGCAGGATCTGATGATCTTGGGATCGCCCTTTTTGGTGGTGTGGGTGGTGGTGATGATCAGCCGCCGGGCTTTCTGGGCCAGCTCCATGCCGCCGCCGATGCCGGGGGCGAATTTGCCGGGGATGATCCAGTTGGCCAAGTCGCCGTTTTCCGCCACCTCCAGGGCCCCCAGAAAGGCGATGTCCAGCCGTCCCCCCCGGACCAGGGCGAAGGAGAGGGCGCTGTCGAAGAACGAGGCCCCCGGAAGCGTCGTCACGTAGCCGCCGCCGGCGTCGATGAGGTTCCGGTCCTCGGTTCCCCGTTCGGATCGCAGTCCCATGCCCAGAATTCCGTTTTCGGAATGGATCATCACCGGAAAATCGGGCGGCAAATAATGGGGGATGAACGTGGGCAGGCCGATGCCCAGGTTTATGACCTGGCCCGGAGCGACTTCCCGGGCCGCGCGCCTGGCGATTTTTTCTTTATACGACATGGTGTTGGAGTATCCCGTATTCGGCGGTGACGTCCCGGATGGGGACAATGTGGTCCACGAAGGCCGCCGGGGTGTGGATGGCGTCGGGATCGAGGCCGCCGGTTTCGACGATCCGCTCGGCTTCGGCGATCACGCAATCGGCGGCGGTGGCCATCAGCGGATTGAAATTGCGCCCGCTCTTGGTGTAGGCGAGGTTGCCGGCCCGGTCGGCGACAGACGCGTGGATCAGGGCGACGTCCGCGGTCAGCGCCGGCTCGAAGATGGCTTCTTTGCCGTTCACCGTCACCATCTGTTTGTTCTCCCGCAGGATGGTGTCGATGCCAATGTCCGTTACGAACCCCAGCAGCCCGGCCCCGCCGGCCCGGATCTTTTCGGCCAGTATCCCCTGGGGATAGAATTCCACCTCGATTTCGCCGCTGTTCATCATGCCGATGACGGCGCCGTTGAGTCCCAAATGGGAGGTGATAAGCTTTTTCACCCTGCCGGCTTCGATGAGCTTCGAGACGCCCATGTGATCCTCGTTGGCCTCGTTCTTGATGAGGGTCAGGTTTTCGACCCCGGCGTCCAGCAGGGCGTCGATGAGGATAAAGGGCGTCCCCGGCACGCCGAACCCGCCCACCATGACGGCGGCGCCGTCCCCGACACGGGCGATGGCCGCTTCGACGGCGGTGGTGGTTTTGTCCATGGTGATGCCCATCGGATGGGGCCTCCTTCCCGGTTGCCTGAAAAGCGGTTTACGCCGATCATGCGAAAAACAGATCCAGAATCTTAGTCTTTCTTAACGAATTTAGAAGGGAAGTTCAAGGGGTTTCCCCCGACGGACGCCGGCGAAGAAGGCCGTCTTTGACCACACCAACGCAGGGATTGAAGCCGAACCGATAGGCCAGCTCGGCCGGTTCGGCGATGTCCCAGAGGACGAAATCCGCGATTTTTCCCGCCTCAAGGCTTCCCAGTTCGTCCGCGAGCCCAAG
>JAABTM010000105.1 GCA_011389855.1 Desulfobacteraceae bacterium | reverse complement strand
AGGATGAGAATGGCGATGAAGAAATGTAAAAGGAAGGGACAGAGGGACAGAGGGACAGAGGGACAGAGGGACAGAGGGACAGAGGGACAAAGAAAAATTAGAAAGAAATGACCATGCACATTGTCTGTTCGGATATGGAAGGCGTTTACACCCCGGAGATCTGGATCGGCGTGGCCGAAAAAACCGGCATCCCCGAATTGCGGCTCACCACCCGGGACATTTCGGATTACAATGTTCTGATGAAAAAGCGGCTTTCCATTCTCGCGGAACATAAGATCACCATCCACGACATCCAGGAGGTGGTGGCCGGGATGGCGCCCTTGCCCGGCGCATTCGAATTCCTCAACTGGCTCCGGTCCCGGATGCCGGTGATCATCGTGTCGGACACCTACACCCAGTTCGCCGGGCCGCTCATGGAGAAACTGGGCTGGCCGACGCTTTTCTGCCACACCCTGACCATCGGGGAGGACGGGGCCGTTCTCGACTACAACCTCCGGCAGCCCGACGCCAAGCGGGAAACCGTTCACGCCCTGAAACGGCTCAATTACGACATCATCGCCATCGGTGATTCCTACAACGACATCTCCATGCTCCAGGAGGCCGATGCGGGAATCCTCTTCAACCCGCCGGAAACGGTGACGGCCGAATACCCCCAGTTTCCGGTGGCCCGCGACTACGCCGCCGTCCAGGACCGCATCAGCCGTCTGCTGGGCCCCTGACGCCGGACGGTTCTTCGAGATGATCTCCCATCAAACGCCTTACCGGGTCATTTACGGCGACACCGACCGCATGGGGGTGGCTTACCACGCCAACTACCTGCGATGGTTTGAAATCGGCCGGTCCGAACTGTTCCGCCATCTGGGCCTCACCTACGGCGAAATCGAGGCCCGGGGCATTTTCCTGCCGGTCTCCGAAGCCTTCTGCAAATTCATCTATTCGGCCCGGTACGACGACCTCATCTCCATCGAAGCGACCATCGATCCCACGGTCCGGGGAGGAATCAAATTCGACTACCGGATTCTGGGGCCGGACGGCGACCGGCTGCTGGCCAAAGGCTATACCAAACACGCCTTCCTTAACGCCCACGGCAAGGTGGTGCGGCCGCCCGGCTTTTTCACCTCGCTGATCGCCGCCGTTCACGGCTGATTTTTTATTATATTGTTTTCAGGAAGTTGATTTCTCCTTCTTTACGCAGGCCCGTCCCTGTGTTATCATATTTAAAATGCTCGGACAGAAGCGGATGCACCGGACGATATGAATCTCTAACCAGAAGGAGGGACGCCATGAAAGACAAAAAAGAAATCTGTGATAAAATCAAATCCATCTACCCCGATATCGGAGAATGCGGCATCGACGTGGATGTCGATTGGGACGACGCCCAGAACTCCTATGTGGTGGACCTGAAAAAGGACAACCAGGAACTGAAGCATTACCTCTCGGAGGAAGACGCCGATCTGTGCATGGACGGGAAACAATGCGTCAGCCTGGGTCTGGAGATTTCGCAACTTCGGGACAACATCAAGAGCAAGAACCGGTAGTCGCCCGACGCCGCCAAATTTAACGCCTTGACCCCATGGGCAGGCCGGAATCCCTTTCCGGACCTGCCTTTTTCTTTTTTTTACCCATTTCGGATACACGCCATACCCATGAACACGCGAAAAAGTCCGCCCGCGGACAAATCCCCCACCAGCCATACCCGGAAGGCCTACCTGGGCATCCGGAACATGATGTTCCACAATGAGATCGGTCCGGGGCAGAAGATCGCCTACCGGGATCTGGCCGAACGGTTGGGCATGAGCCAGACCCCGGTGATCCAGGCCCTCAAATGGCTGGAATTCCAGGGACTGGTCCGCCACGAGCCCAACCGGGGGTATTACACCGAGCCCGTCAGCATCCGGGAGGTGGAAGAGATCTACGAGTTCCGGGAAACCATCGAACTGACCCTTCTGGAGAAAACCCTGAGGGACATGGACGAGGCCCGCCTGGCGCAGCTCAAAACCGCCCTGGACGCCCACCACAAAGCGGCCCGGGAGGTCTACCTCCACGACCGGCTCGTCAAGGACATGGCCTTTCACCTGGAACTGGCATCCTTTTCAGGCAACCGGGTCCAGGGGACGGCCCTGAGAAATCTGTTCGACCTCCTTTATCTCAAATACGGCGGGTCCATCCTCTTTTCCACCTCCATGGACCGGGCCGACGAGGACCACCAGGCCCTGTTCGCCCGAATCGAAGAACGGGACGTCGAGGGGGCGCGATCCGTTCTGTCGCAGCACATCCAAAATGTCCGGGATCATGTCCTGTCGGGGCTGAAGAAAAAACACCGGGAGCGAACCGAGGCGTCGATCTGAGTTGAATCCGTTTCGGGCCCCACCGCTATGCGCTCGATCTATCCGCGGGCCAGGACCGTTTGACGGATTTGAGCATCTCCCTGACCGCCGGTCCGTTCCGGGCAAGGAAAATCGAAAGATCCTCCACCGTCCGCTCGGGCAGCGCCATGCGGCTCCGCTCGATCAGATCGGCAAGTCCCGATGCCGCATCGATGATTTTATCATGGGCGTCGGCTTCCGTCTTGGAAACATGGGACATGATCCGGCTTATTTTTTCCCTTTGGGGGCCGGTTTTTCCCCCGCGGGCGCTTTCTTCTCTTCCTTTTCGACCGCCGCCTTGCCCCCGTCCTTTGATTTGGTCCTGCTCCGGCCGGCCGGCGGCGCCTTGATCCCCTTCAAAATTCCGACCACCTCCGGGCCGTTTTTGGCCAGAAAGACCGACAGCTCATCGACGGCGTCTTCGCCGAGATCGATGCCCGCGGCTTCCGCCTTGATGAAGGCCGCCAGACGCTCCGCCGCGTCCAGCATTTTGTCGTAGGCCTCGGCCTCCTTCTTGTCCTCGAAGACCTTGTCGAGTTCCACGCCGTCCCTGACCACGATGTAACGGGTGATTACCGCCATAATTCGCTATCTCCCTTCGGATTGCGTCGCGTCTCCTGTCCCGGAAGCCAGCCCCGAGGATATAAGAATTCCGAGAACCTGGCCTCGATCCTTTAGAATTCGAACGCTTTCGCCCGATACGCCTTGAGGTATTTCGTGCAGAATTCATCCCGACCGGCCAGGGTTTCGGCGGCGGTGATGCAGGCCATCATCCGCTTGTCCAACGGGTTGACGATGGCGCCGTCCAGTCCCTTGGCGATGGCCATGACCATCAGGGTCTGGTTCATGAACTTCCGGGCCGGAAGGCCGTAGGAAATGTTGGACAGGCCGCACATGGTGTGGACGCCCTTGAAGGTGGTCATGATCTTTTCCACGGCGTCGAGAAATTCCACCCCGTACATCTTATTGGTGGAAACCGGCTGCACCAGTGGATCGACGTAGATGTCGTCCAGGGGAACATTGTTTTGGACCAGGCTGTCGATGAGCCGGTCGGCGATGGACATCCGCTGGTCCGTGGTCTCCGGCATGCCCTCGTCGCTCATGCACAGCGCCACCACCTTCAATCCGGACCCGGCCACGATGGGCAGCATTTTCTCGTAGCGGTCTTTTTCCAGAGATATGGAATTGATCATGGCCGCGCCCTTGTGGACCGCCAGTCCCGCCTCGATGGCGGCCGGATCGGGACTGTCGATGCAACAGGGCCGGTCGGTGGCCGACTGAACGGTTTCCACCAGCCATTTCAGGTATTCCGCCTCCCTGCCCATGAACATCCCGGCGTTGACATCGATATAATCAGCGCCGCTTTTCGCCTGGTCCTTGGCCACCTGGGCGATGGCCGCCGCGTCCCCCGCCTCGATGGCCGCGTTGATGGCCTTCCGGCTGGCGTTGATCAGTTCTCCTACGATAATCATTCAAGACCTCCTTGGTCTCTGTATGCGTTTTCGCTTTAATTTTCAGGCGTCGGCCTTAAACGGTCGCCTCCGCCTTTTTCCCAAAAAGTGTTAGGATATCACGAACGAACTGGCCCACGCCAGACAAAAAAAGCAACCCGCCGCCGACCACCAGCACCAGCCGCATGGGCCAGATGGGCGGGTCCCAGATGGTCCCGGAGGTGAGACCGTCGGCCCAGGCTTCATAGAACCAGAGGCTGCTTTGCCACACCAGGACGCCGCAGAAAAAGAAAAACAGCAGATCCGTCACCAGGATGTCCACGGCGGCCCGCACCTTCGGCCGCCATTGGCTGTAGAACAGATCCACCCGGATGTGCGCGTTGTGGACCGATGCGTAAGCCCCGGACATCACGTAGGTGACCGCGCACAAGTAGAGCGTCATTTCCAGTCCCCAGACGGTCGGCTTGTTGAAAACATATCGAAGAACCAGCTCATAGCAGACTTGAACCGTGGCCACCAGGATCATATAGGATGCGATTCGCCCGCCCCAGAGGCTCAGGAGGTCGATCCACCGGAGCAGACCGGCGATGACGCCGGTCTGTATCGGCTCGCGGGATTCGCGGGTAGGGTCATACTGAGTCGTCATTGAACCCCCTTTCTATCGTATCATCATGTTGGGCAGCCAGAGGATGATCTGGGGAAAGATCATGCACAGGGCCATGCCGATGATCTGAAGGATCATGTAGGGCAGGACGGATTTATACAGGTCCATCATGGTGACGTCCGGCGGCGCCACCGCCTTGAGATAAAACATGGAATAGCCGAAAGGCGGCGACAGGTAGGCGATCTGGAGGTTCAGGTTGAAGAGAACCCCGAACCAGAGCGGGTCGAAACCCAGCGTCTTGATGACCGGAACGAAAATAGGCGCCAGGAGCACGGTGATGCCGATGATGTCGAGCACCATCCCCAGAAACAGCAGCATGAGCTGGATGATGATCAGCACCAGCCACGGGTTCAGGGGCAGGGCCACCAGGGTCTCCCTTACAAATTCGGCTCCGCCGCCGAGGGTGTAGGTGGCGATGAAGGCCATGGCGCCGAAGACGATCCAGAGGATCAATCCCACGGTTTTCATGGTTTCGTACAGGGAATCAGTGAGATTTTTCCAGGTAAGCTGTTTCCGGACCGCCGCGCAGACGATGGCGCCGAAGGCCCCCACGCCGGCAGCCTCGCCGGGGGTGGCGACGCCCCCGAAGATGGAACCCATGACGCCCATAATCAGCAGCATCGGCAGGACCAGGGACTTGAGCATGGCCAGCTTGTCCACGAAGGGGATCCGCCATTCCGATTCCGGCGCCGCCGGGCCGGCCGCCGGATTCAGGTAGCATTTGATCAGGATGTAGCCGATGTAGAGTCCGCCGAACAGGAACCCGGGGCCCACGCCGCCCATGAACAATTTGCCGATGGATTCGCCCACGGTGACGCCGTAAACGATGAACATGATGCTCGGGGGGATGAGCACCCCCAGGGCCCCGCCCGCCACGATGGACCCAAGCGCCATGTGCTTGTCGTAACCCAACTGGAGCATGAATGGCAGCGCGATCAGCCCGGTGATGGTCACATCGGCGCCCACGGTGCCGATCATGGCCGCCAGAATGGTGCATAGAATGATGGTCGCCGCGGCCACGCCGCCCCGGATGCCGCCGATCCAGACCTGGAACGCCTTGAACATGTCGGTGGCGATGCCCGACTTCTGGAGCATGTTCCCCATGAAGACAAACAGCGGAATCGCGATCATGCTGAAGCTGACCATCACGTCCCAGATGCGGTAAACCACCAGGGACATGGAATCCGGCCCCCACATGAAATAGGAGAACAACAGCCCGAGGCTGCCGGTGGTCCAGGCCAGCGGCACGCCCACGGCCAGCAGGAGAAAAAACGAACCGAACATCAGGGCGGTCAACAATCCGGGATCTAACATTTTGGGCATCCTTTAATGTTGAGGGGCAAATCAGGCGACGCGATGGACGAAGTGGACCTTGTGGACCTTGTGGACCTTGTGGACTTTGTGGACTTTGTGAAGACTCCGGGGTCCACCCTGTCCACTCAGTCCACTCAGTCCACCTCGTCCACTCAGTCCACTCAGTCCACTATAGAATATCGAGAGACTATTCAATAGACCCCGACAACCTCAAATACGCCAAAATCGAATCGATGATCTTGCCCGACATTTCGCTCTTGCCCTTCCATTCATTCGCTACTTCAAGCGCCATCCGGCGAGCCTTGGCCATGTCTTCGTCGGACAGTTTGATATGCTTTAGCCCGGCTTCCTTCATCTTCTGAAGGGCCTTGAAGCTTTCGGCCCGGGACTGGTAATCGAACCGGGCGTCCAGTTCGTAAATCCAAGATTCCATGACGGCCTTCAGGTCGTCCGGCAACTTGTTCCATCTTTTTTTATTGACGGTGAAGTCGCAGGTGGCCGTCTGGCCGTGGAAAGAGGGGAACAGCACGTATTCGGTGACCTCGTGGAGACCGAGGTCCAGGTTTTCCGCCAGGCTGACGAATTCAGCGGCATCCACCACGCCCGTATCCAGGCCGGTGTACAGATCGCCGCCGCCCAGTTTCACCGGCGAGGCGCCCAGCTTGGTGAAGAGCGCCGAGGTCAGCCCGCCGGCGGTGCGGATCTTGAGGCCCTTGAAGGCATCCAGGGTATCCAGCGGTTTTTTGGACATGATGGGCTCCGCTCCCACCAAGGCCGGCCCCACGTAGTAGACTCCGTATTTGTCGTAGAGGTTCCGGGCCAGTTCGAGGCCGCCGAAATAATAGGCCCAGATCTTGACGTCGGTGGTGTCCGGCCAGACGTTCATCAGGCTGAACAAAGCGGCGAAGGCCGGGTCTTTTCCGGCGTAATAGGCCGGGGCGTTGAACCCGCATTCAAAAATGCCCTTGCCCACGGCGTCGAGTTGGTCGAAGGGACCCACCAGGGACCCCACGCCGTAGAGCTTGACATCGATCCGACCGTCGGTCATCGCCTTCAGGTCTTCCAGGGCCGTTTTCAGGGCCTTGTACCCGACGCTGCCGGGTACCGCATAGGTCTGGGCGCGCCAGTTGTAGACATCCTTTGCCGCGGCATTGGGGACAGAAAAGAAGGCGACGGCCAGAACGACGATGGCCGCCAGGGAAACGATTGACGTGAAACGGTTGCGCTGCATGGTGTTCTCCTTTCGATGGATTGAATTTATGCCAAATCCCCGACGCAGGCCGCCAACAGCCGCCGGGTCAGGGTTTCGGCCAGCGACTTCCGGTAGTCGGCCGTCGCTCTTAGATCGTCAATGGGCGCGATGTTGGACGCCGCCGTTTTGGCCGCTTCGGCGAGGGTCGCCTCATTCGGCTTTTTTCCGATCAGGACGGACTCGGCCGCCGTGATCAGGATAGGCGTCGGCGCCACCGCGCCCATGGCGATGCGGGCCGCTTCGATTTTTTCGGGGCCTCCCCTGAGCCAGACCGCTACCGAGATAATGGAGCAGACAAAGGCCGTCCGCTGGCCCATGCGGGTCCGGCGGGCCGCTTCATCCGGTCCCGGCGCCGGAAAGCGGATCTCGGTCAGAACGGACCGGGGCGGCAACACCGTCGCGCCCGGCCCCAGGAAAAATTTGTTGAGCGGCGTGGTCTCCTCGCCGTCGGCGGTCCGCCAGGCCACTTTGGCGTCCAGCACCAGCAGCGGCGGCGCCGTGTCGGCGGCCGGGGAGGCCATGCATAGGTTGCCGCCCACCGTGGCCGTGTTTCGAACCTGGGGCGAGGCCATCTGGGAGACGGCGTCGGCCAGCACGGGCGCCTTCTCCCGGATGACCGGCGACACCAGGATGTCCGACAGCCGGGTCGCCGCGCCCATAACGATCTCGCCCTTCTCTTCCCGTATGCCGCTCAGGGCTTTCACCCCCCGGATGTCCACCACGTTGATGCCGTCGGCAAACCGCCACTTCCCGCCCCGGATGGCGGGGATGAAGTCGGTGCAGCCGGCCACGACCCGGTATTCCCCTTCGATCCCCTTGACGAGCCCCAGCAGGTCGTCCATGGTTCCGGGCCGGTGGTAGACCAGGTCCGGCAGGGCCCTGGATCCGATGAATTGGTTCATGATCTGTTCCCCCTTTTTCCCGTCTTTACCACCAGTCGCCGGCGTCTTTCCGCCGTTTGGCCTCCTGGATGGCCTTGACGATGTTCATGTAGCCCGTACACCGGCAGAGGTTGCCCTCGATGCTTTGCCGGATGGTCGCCTCGTCGAGATCGCCGCCGTTGGCCTTCCGGACCAGCGAGTAGCCGGTCATGAGCAACCCCGGCGTGCAGAAACCGCACTGCATGCCGTGGAGATCCACGAAGGCGTCCATGATCGGATGCCGCTGATCGCCTCTCATGAGCCCTTCCGTGGTGAGGATGTCGGCGCCGTCGGCGGCCGCGGCCAGCATCAGGCAACTGTTGACCGGTTCGCCGTTTAGCAGCACCGTGCAGGCCCCGCACTCGCCCTCTTCGCAGCTTCTATGGACGCTGGTCAGCTTCAGGCGGTTGCGCAACGCCTCCAGCAGCGTCTCCCCGGCATCGACTTCCAGGTCGCATGCCTTGCTGTTGATCGTGTAATGAACGGTGATTTTCATTGTTCGTCTCCTTTGCTCCCATTCACCCATGCCCGCACCCGTTCCGGCGAGGCCGGCGAATCCTCCACCAGGATGCCGAAGGGCGACAGCGCATCTTCCACGGCGGTCAGAATCACGGCCTTGGACCCGATGATGGGCGCCTCCCCCATTCCCTTGGCGCCGGTTTCCGAAAACGGCGACGGGGTCACCAGGTGCGCGATCTCGATGACAGGGGCCTCCACTGCGGTGGGAATCAGGTATTCAGCGAATGAGGTGTTGAGCAACTGGCCGTTCCGATCGTATTTGAGTTCCTCCATGAGGGCCTCGCCGATGCCCTGGACGATGCCGCCGTGGATCTGGCCGTCGATCACCTTTTTGGAGATGACCGTGCCGGCGTCGTGGACATGGGCGTATTTGAGGATTTTGGTGACGCCGGTTTCGGTATCGACTTCCACCACGGCGATGTCGGCCGAGGTGCAGAACGTGGTGTAGGACGACCCGCTTTCCGGCGTGGAGGGGCTGTACCATGTTGTCGTCACGCTCAGGAGCTGCTCGTGTTCCAGCAGCACTTCCTTGGGCAGCCTACGGGGACCGGGAAAGAAAAACGCCTTATTGGCGAATTCCGCGAAGGTGAGCTGTTTCTCAGTGTCCTTGCCGCATCCGATGACGCCGTCGGCGATCCGAATATCATCGACCGTCGCGTCGAACATGGACGCCGCGAACCGGTCCACCTTTGCCCGGAGCTGCTTCGCCGCCTTGGCCACCGCGCTGGCGGGCCAGACCGCGCCCCGGCTGGAAAGCGGGCCCTGGCCGATGGTCTCCGAGGTTACGGGACGGACATACACATCCTCTTTTTTGCAGCCCAGGATGCCGGAAACGATATTGACGTGGCTGATCTCCGATCCCTGGCCGATCTCGGTCCGGTCGGAATCCACCTCCACCGTCCCGTCCGGGCAGATGGCCACCCGGGCCTGGGTCAGCCCGCCCATCTGGCAGTTGGGCACGGCCACGCCGGCGGGCTCGATGGAGGTCACAATCCCAATACCGATATGGCGGCCCCCGGCACGCCCCTTCTCCTGCTCCGCCCGCCATTTATCCACGTCGACCATCTCCAAAGCCCGGTTGAGGGTGCCGGGATAGTCGCCGTTGTCCAGCACATAATTGTTTATGGCCTTGAAGGGGAACTCGTCGGGCTGGATAAAATTTTTGAACCGAATGGCCTCCGGGGTCATGTTCAGCTCCCGGGCCACCCGGTTGATCACCGCTTCGATGAACTTGATTCCCTTGTCTTTTCCATAGCCCCGGTAGGCGCAGTAGAAGGATTTGTTGGTGACCGCGCCGATCCCCTCGATGTGCATCCCTTTCCATCTGTACATGTTGCAGGGCGATGAACAGGCCGGAAAGATGGACAGGGCCGCGATTCCTTTCTGGGTGGATTCCACCCCCAGATCGTGAGTCACCGTGGCCCGAAGACCCAGCAGGGTCCCATCGTTTTTCACCGCCACTTCCCCCTGCCAGGACACGTCCCGCTGATGGGGGCCGGTGACGATAAAATCCCGCTGGGGCTCGAACCATTTCACATAGCGGCCGGTCAGCTTGGATGCCAGGGCCACCACATTTTCCTTCCAGGCATGAATCTTGAGGCCGAAGGCGCCGCCGATGTCCACCGCATTGATGGAAACCCTGGCCTCGGGCAGCCCCATGGCCGCCGCGATGTTGTGGCGCTGCAAATACGGGGTCTGGAACGCGCCCCACATCGTCAGCGTTCCTTTTCCGCGGTCATAGTGGCCCACGCATCCCCGGCCTTCGATGGGCAGCCCGGTAACGCGCCCCTCCCGGTTGGACACCGTGATGACGCGGTCCGCCTCCTTGAAAGCGGCGTCGGGATCGCCGAAATCGAATTTCAGGTGAACCTGCTTGTTGTCCGGCCAGTCGTCGTAGAGCTTGGGCGCGTTGGGTTTCAACGCATCCTCGGCGCCGGCGACCACCGGCAGCGGATCGTATTCCACCTGGATTTTATCCGCCGCGATCCGGGCCGTGCGCTCGTCCTCGGCCACCACCGCGGCCACCGGCTCGCCATGCCACCGGACCTTGTCCGCCGGCATGGCGTAAACCTCGGCCAGACGCCAGGTCCATCCCGGCGAGGTGAAATTGGCCTGGACCGGCAACGGATGGGTGTGTTCCACCACATCCGCGCCGGTGATCACCCGGATCACCCCCGGAACCGCCTCGGCCTCCGCAACATCCAGCCGCACGATCCGGGCGTGGGCGTGGGGGCTGCCGACGAACACCAGGTGGGCCATGCCCGGAAAATCGAGATCGTCGGCATACTGCCCCCGCCCCGAAATGAGTCTGTGTTCTCTGCTTTCCATTGCATCCTCCTGATTGTGGTTTGTGGTTAGTGGCTTGTGGCTTGTCCTTACCAATCACTACCCACTACCCACTACCCACTATTCACTGTCCGTTCGTTTCCCGATACAACCGGGCCGCCATCTTCGGTCCGAGCCACAGCGATGGCAGCATGATGAAACCCACGGGGACGGCCGTGATGACGATGAAGGACTGAAGGGCGGAAATGCCGCCTTCTCCGATAAGCAGCAGCACGGCGGCCACCGCGCCCATGGCCACGGCCCAGAAGACCCGCACGGCCGTTGAGGGATCGTCGCGGCCCGTCACCGCCATGGAGATGGTCAGGGCCATGGAGTCGCCGGTGGTGGCCAGGAACACGATGATCAGGATCAGGAAGGCAGGCACCATCAGGGCCGCCATGGGCATTTGCTGGACGATGGCCAGCAGGGCGGCGGGCAGGCCGGCGTCGGCAAGGGCATTGGAGACCGATCCCGGATTGGCCATTTCATAGTAAATACCGGACCCGCCCAGCACCGAAAACCAGAAATTGGTGACCAGGGGCGCGATGACGGACACGGCGATAATGATTTCCCGGATTTTTCGTCCCCGGGAGATTCGGGAAATGAACACGGCCATCATGGGGCCGTACCCTAAAAACCATCCCCAGAAAAAGACCGTCCACCAGCCGAGCCACGCTTCGTCGCCCCGGTAGAGGGAAAGCATCGGAAATTCTCTGATGTAGGTCCCCATGCCGGTCATAAAAGAATTGATCACGAACTCGCCGGGGCCGATGAGCATGATGATGCCGATCAGGACAAAGGCGAGAATGATGTTGAACCGGCTCAGGAGCTGAATACCCCGGTGGAGGCCGGTGATAGCGGAAATGGTGTACACCATCACCAGCAGGATGATGATGACCAGTTGGGTAAAATAGACGTCCGGAATGTTGAAGAGGGCCTCCAGGGCGAAGCTCACCTGGAGCCCGAGAAATCCGATGGGGCCGATGGTGCCTGCGGCCACCGCGATGATGGAGGCGGCGTCCACCACCACGCCGAGCCAGTTGTGCATGATCTTTTCGCCGAAAATGGGATAGAGCAGCGCCCGGGGTTTCAGGTCCAGTCCTTTGTGGTAATGGGCGTACATCAGCACGATGGCCGACAGGGAGCCCAGAATGGCCCAGGCCAGAAATCCCCAGTGGAGATAGCTTTGGGCCAGGGCCGGCGCGACCGCCGCCTGGGTGGCGTTTTCGATCTCGCCAAAGGCCGGCGGCGTCGATGTGAAATGGTACATGGGCTCGGCCGCCGACCAGAAGACGCCGCCGCCGGCCAAAAGGGTGCACATGATGATGGCCACCCACCGGAAGGTGGACATCTCCGGCGTTTCCAGATTGCCGATCTTCACATCGCCGTATTTGGTGCAGGCCAGCCCCACGCTAATGAGAAAGGTCAGCAGCAGCAGCACCTGCCAGTAGGCGCCGAAATAATTGCAGGAAAACGCAAAGGACGCATTGACCGCCGTGGAGACGAAATCGATGTTGACCAGGGCCGCGATCACAAAAATCACGACGATGCCGCCGCTCAGCCCGAAGACCGGCCAGTCGATGTCCTTGTCCAGAAAATAGCTTTTTTGATCGCTCATGGTGGGGAATCCTCCTGGGGGTTGTGAATGGTTTATGATGATTCCTGGGCTCTCTGAACAACCGCGTCGATCCGGGCCGCCTGCTCATCGGACAGCAGGGGTTCCGCCGGTGCATCCAGCAGGGCCAGCACTTTTTCCTCGCAGACCTTGAAAATATCCTTGCCGCCGTCTTTTTCCCATAGATCCCAGTTGCGGCGCTCCAACACTTCAGGAATCCACAGCTCTTTCTTGAAATGGCTGAAGGTGTGGGGATGGGCCAGGTAGGTGCCGCCGGGGCCCACGCCTTTCATGGCGTCCAGGGCCAGATCGTTCTCCTCGAGGGTCACTTCCCGGGCCATGCGACGGATGCCGGCCATGCACTCGTTGCAGAAGATCAGGTCCGGGTAGTCCACCACCAGATCCATGTCGAGCTGCATACTGTCCATGACGTCGGCGATCAATCCGGTCACCGTGCCCACCATGCCGGTCTCGTACCCGGCCTGGGCGTCGATGACCTTGCTGTCCCGCAGCATGGACGGCATTCGGATGGGCAGGTCCAGGGACCGCCCCATCTGGGCCATGGCCACCTTGAGAATGCCGAATTCAGGGCAGGCCATGGAGACGTTGCCGGTGCGCATGTCCATGCCGCGGGCAAAGCTGGTGTAGATCACCGGCGCGCCGGGATTGACCAGTTGGGAGACGACGATGCACCCCAGGATCTCCGCATGGGCCTGGGCCACGGTCCCGGCGATGGTCACCGGCGACGACGTGCCGAGGATCGGCCCCGAGGAGACAATGGCCGGGATCTTCCACCGGGCCATCTCCATGAGGGCGTCCAGGGATTCGGTGTCGATGCCGAAGGGCGGGAGCGTCAGGACCCATCCGGAGATAAAAGGTCGTTCTTTAAACCGGTCCATGGCGTCAGCGTCTCCGCCCAGGGCGATGGCGGCCATCTCGGCGGCGTCCTTGACGCATCGGGCCCCTAGCATTCCGCCCGTGATGTGCTTGGTGGTGTTCTTGAGGGTGGTGGCCCAGGTGTACCAATCGTTGTAATCGCCGGGCACCTCCTGGGGCGTCACCAGGCCGCCGTTGACCCCGATGTCGGGAAGCCCGTCGGCGATGCGGGTCAGGGCCGCCAGGTCGCCGTTGGTGGCCGGCCGCTTTTCCCGGGTATGGGGGTCGATGACGTTGACCGCCATGGTCATGCACGACAGGGTGGGGTTGTGGGAAATGAAGCCGATATCATGCTTCGGATCGCGGCCGAAGAGAGTGACGGCGTCGCGTTTGGGCAGGGTTTCGATGGCCCGCTCCACGAGATCGGCCGGAATCTTGACCACCTCGTTGTCCCCCACCTCGGCCCCCGCCTTTTCCAGAAGGGAGAGGGCCTCCGGCTGGGGCAGCCGCATCCCGATCTCTTTCAGGATTTGCAGCGAATAATCATGCAGTTGCTTGACTTCGCCGTCGGATAAAAATTGAATCAGCGGTTTCATTATGGATTGCCTTTCTCCCCGGCCGTCCGGGAAATCTTTGTGACCAAAGCGATTTGCGGCGCCACTAACCACTAACCACTATTTCAATGGCGCCCGGAACCGGACACACCGAATAACACCCACCGCAGCCCACGCAGTTTTCCGCCTGAACGAAGGTGTGGGTCTCCCCCGGCTGCATGCCGTCGGCGAAACAGGCCTTGAGGCACCGGCCGCAGTTGTTGCAGTATTCCTCGTTGACCTGGGCTTTTTCCGGGGGCATCTCGCTGTAGGGCATGGCCGCGTCGGAAGCGACGCCCAGCATGTCATTGATGGTGGCGTATCCCTTCTCGTCCATGAATTTTTCCAAACCCCGGACCTGTTTGCCCAGCCACTCGTAGCCGTAGCACATGACCGCCGAGCACATTTCCACGATGTGGGCCCCGCTCATGATGAACTGGACGATGTCCCGCCAGTCGTAGGCGCCGTTGGTGCCGGCGATGAATATCTCGCCGTTGTAG
>JAABTM010000104.1 GCA_011389855.1 Desulfobacteraceae bacterium | reverse complement strand
GTGTCGGGGGAGGCGTCCCGGGCCTGCGTCCACGAGTTGCGCCACGCCTATGACGGCATCATGGTGGGGATGGGCACGGTCCGGGCCGACGATCCCGGCCTGACGGCCCGGCGGCCGGGGCTGGACTCCAAAGACCCGACCCGGATTATCCTCGACGCCCGGCTCGACATCCCATTGGATCGCCAGGTCCTCGCCCCCGGATCGGCCGCCGGCACGCTGATCGTTGCAGGCCCCGAGCCGACGGCCGACAAACGCACAGCCATAGAAAAAACCGGCGCCCGCGTCCTGGAAGCGCCCCTTCTCGACGGCCGCATCGACCTGGCCCGGCTCATGCCGCTTTTGGGGAAAATGGGGATTGCCGGCCTCCTCATCGAAGGGGGCGGAACGGTCCTCGGCTCGGCCTTTGCCGCGAAGATCGTGGACAAGGTCAACTTTTTCTTCTCCCCGCGGATCCTGGGCGGGGACGACGGGATCCCCATCTGCCGGGGAGAGGGGCCGGAGCGGATGGCCGGAGCGGTCCGGCTAACCGATGTTTCGGTCCACCGGTTCGACGAGGACGTGATGGTCTCGGGATATCCGGCCCGTTTTCCCGCTTGATTAACCAGGACGTTTGTGGTATCCAACCGATGATATTTCGTCATTGCGGGCATTTATATCCCCCGCCCGTCAACTTCATCTAATGATCGTCAAAACAAGGAGGGCATTATGCGGAAGGGACTTACCGTTGTTGTACCGTTGTTGATCGCGTTGGGCATCATCGGACTCATGGCGTCGCCCTGTGCGCTGGCCAAAACAGAGGTCATCAAAATCGGCATCAATGCTCCCATGACCGGAGACATCCCCAAGGTGGGCGAAGGCTCCAAATTCGCGGCCCGGATGTGGCTCGGCGACATCGAGGCAACGGCGGCCTGGAGGTCGGCGGAACGAAATATCCGGTCGAACTGGTCATCGAGGACAACGAGTCCAAGGCCGAATCGGCGGTGAAGGTCAACACCAAGATGATCACCGAAGACGAAGTGCTCGTCATCGTGGGCCCCCAGTCCTCCAAACAGGCGGTGCCCGCCGGCGATGTGGCCGACAACTACGCCACCCCCATGATCAGCCCCTGGTCCACCAACCCCGACACCACCAAGGACCGGCCCTACGTTTTCCGCGGCTGTTTCCTCGACCCCTTCCAGGGCCCGGTGGTGGCCAACTTCATCACCAACGAGTTCGGCTACACCAAGGCGGCCGTCCTTTACGACGTGGCCAGCGACTATCCCAAGGGGCTGGCGGAGTTCTTCAAGGAAGCCTGGGAGAAGATCCACGGCGAAGGTTCGGTCGTCGCCTACGAAAGCTTCACCACCAAGGACGCCGACTTCAGCTCCCAGCTGACCAAAATCAACCAGTCGGGCGCCGAAGTCCTCTTCACCCCTCAATACTACAACGAAGTGGCCCTGATCGTTCAGCAGGCTAAGGAATTGGGTTGGACCAAGCCGATTGTGGGCTCGGACTCCTGGGGCTCCGCCGAAACCGTGGCGCTGTGCGGCGAGGCGTGCTACGGTCTGTTCTTCAGCACCCATTACGCGGCCGCCGGCGCCACCGGCAAAACCAAAGCGTTCATCGACCGGTATAAGGAAAAATACGACTACACCCCCGACGACGTGGCGGCCCTCACCTGGGACTCCCTGGGCATCGTGGAAACCGCCGTCAAAAAATGCGGCAAAATCACCGGCAAGATCGAAAAAGACCGGAAATGCGTCCGCGACGCCATGGCCAAGATCGAAAAATACGCCGGCATCACCGGCCAGATGACCTTCACCGAGGAGGGCGATCCCATCAAATGCGCCGTCATCGTGAAGATCAGCGACAAGGGCGAATACGAATTCTACAAATCCGTCTGTCCGTAGGCTGAAAGCCGGGCCGTCAGGCCGGGTCCTTAAAGCGACAACGGCATGCGTCATCGCGGCGGGCGGGGATCCCCGATTCCCCGCCCGCCGTTTCCCCCGGACGCACACCCCAATTTTCGATAGATCCTCTTAAACCGTCCCCCCGGCAACGGGAGCGGACGCCGCCAAGGAGAGGAACGTCCGCGATGGTATTTTTCTTTCAAAATCTGATCAACGCCTTGCAGTGGGGCAGCTTTTACGCCATGATCGCCTTGGGCTACTCCATGGTCTACAGCATCCTGATGCTGTTCAACTTCGCCCATGGCGACATCTTCATGGTGGGGGCCTATATCGGCTTCGGGGTCGCCACCGGGCTGGTGGCCCTGTCCGCCAGCGGATTCCTGGCCCTCCCCGGCTGGATGATCCTGGTGCTGACCATCCTGCTGTCGATGTTTCTCACCTCGTTCGTGGGCATGATCGTCGAGCGGGTGGGGTATCGTCCCCTCCGGGACGCTCCCCGGGCGTCGGCCGCCATCACGGGTCTGATGATCGGCATTATGCTGGAGACCGGAAACCTCATCCTTCTGGGGGCGCGCCGGGTCAGTTTCCCCCCGCTGATCGAATCGGTCACCTACAACGTCGGCGGCGTCTTCGTCACCAACAAGAAGATCATGATCGTCCTGGTCTCCCTGTCCTTCATGCTGGCCCTTCACCTGTTCGTCCAGAAGACCCGGTACGGCATGGCCATGCGGGCCATGGCCTTCGATTACGTGGTGGTCCCGCTGCTGGGCATTCCCATCAACACCATCGCCCGGCTCACCTTCGCCATCGGTTCGGCCCTGGCCGCGGTGGCCGGGATTCTCTTCGGCGTCGCCTACCCGGTGCTCGACCCTTACATGGGCATCGTCTTCGGGTGGAAAGCCTTCGTGGCCGCCATCCTCGGAGGCCGAGGCTCCATCATGGGCGCGACCCTGGCGGGGTTTCTCATGGGCTTCATCGAGATCTTCGTGGCCATGGTCTTTCCTTCCACCCTGCGGGATCTGATCGCCTATTCCATCATTTTGCTGATCCTGGTGTTCCGGCCCCATGGATTCTTCGGCGAACCCTACAGCGCCCGTCTGAGGCTCTAAACCGGCCGTTTCGCGCCCTTAAACCTTGAGGACAGACATGGAAGAGATCAACGATACACACCCTTCGAAAAAGAAAGGCGCGCTGGGCGGCCTAACGTCGGTTTTTTCAGGGATTCCCGTTCTGGGCTGGCTCCTGGGCGCGCTGGTCGCCGTCATTCTGGAGCATTACCTGGGCGACCCGCTCGTGGACCGGATCGGGCTCGACAAGATCCCGGTGCTTTTCGGCGCCGTCATCATTTTGAAAAAGCCCCTGATGATCCCCGGCGCCGCGGTCTTTCTGCTGCTCATTTACGTCATTCCCATCGCCGTCGTCGCCCGGGCCGGCAAATCCTTCTCCAACCGGCTCGCCGGCAAACTGATGGAATTTCCCATCGCCGTGCCCACCCTCGTTCACCTGGGGCTGCTCTACGGGGCCATTCATATCTGGTCGGATGTGAGCGCCTACCGCGTCCTGACCCTCAAACTCATGTTCGTGGCCATCATGCTGACCCTGAGCCTCAACGTCATCAACGGGTACATGGGGGAGTTCTCCTGCTCCCACCCCGGCTTCATGGCCCTGGGGGCCTACGGCGCATCGGTCTTCACGGTGCTCCTGTTTTCAAGCGACCGGCTTTTCGGCGACCCGCTGCTGCCCGAAGCGCTGGGTCCCTTTCTGTTTCCGGTTGGGCTCATTTTCGGCGGTCTGATCGCCTCCCTGGGGGCACTGGTCATCGCCATCCCCTCTTTCCGAACCCGGGGGGACTACCTGGCCATCATCTCCCTGGCGTTTCTGTTTATCGTCAAGAGCATGATCGAGAACCTGGAGTTCGTGGGCGGACCCCGGGGGCTGAGCGGACAACCCAACTACGCCAACCTCCCCACGGTCTTCATCTGGGCCGTGCTCTGCGTCTGGATCATCAACAATTTCGTCCGGTCCACCCTGGGCAAGGCTCTCAACGCCGTCCGGGACGACGAGGTGGCCGCCGACGCCATGACCGTCAACACCCGCCGCACCAAAATGGTGGCGTTCATGTTCGCCGCCTTCTGGGCCGGAGTGGCCGGCGGCCTCTACGCCCACGTTCTCCGGTACGTCAACCCCGGCACCTTCGGCATTCAGAAACTGGCCGAGGTGCTGGCCATGGTCTATTTCGGCGGCCTCAACTCCGTCTACGGCTCCATCACGGGCGCGGTGAGCCTGAGCCTGCTCGGCGAAGCCCTGCGGCCCCTGGAGATCTTCAAGTGGATCATCATCCCGCTGCTTCTCATTTTGGTGATGATCTTCCGCCCCACGGGCCTCATCGCCTTCCGGGAATTCGACGTTCGAAAGGTCATGCAACCGAAATCCAATTCCGACGACGAGGTGTAAGATGGCGCTGCTCGAAATCCGACACATGACCCATTATTTCGGGGGCCTCCGGGCCGTCCACGACTACAACCTCGACGTCGCGCCCGGACAGGTCCGCGGCCTCATCGGCCCCAACGGCGCCGGCAAGACCACCATTTTCAACCTGATCACCGGCATCCACCGGCCGTCCGAAGGGCGGATCGAGCTGGACGGCGAGGAGATCGTCGGCCGCCAGCCCCACGAGATCGCGGCCCGGGGGCTGGGCCGGACCTTCCAGGATCTCCGTCTCTGGCGGCACATGTCCGTGCTGGACCACGTCAAGATGGCGCGGTACTCCAAGATCGGCTACGGCCTTGTCGGCGCTTTTTTCGGCACACCCCGCCGAAACCGGGAGGAAGCGCAAATCGAGGAAAAGGCCCGGGAGCTGCTGGAGATGATGAACGTCTCGCACCTGGCGGACCAGCCCGTGCCCAACCTTCCTTACGGAGCCCAGCGCCGGGTGGAGATGGCCCGGGCACTGGCCACCGAGCCCAAGATCCTCTTTCTGGACGAACCCACCGCCGGCATGAACCCCGAGGAACTCATCCAGATGATGGGGATCATCCGCACGGTTCGGGAAAAGCTGGGGCTGGCCATCTTCCTCATCGAACACCGCCTCAAGATGGTGATGGAACTGTGCGAGATCATCCAGACCCTGGTCTTCGGCGAGGTCATCGCCGAGGGGCCGCCCGACGAGATCAAGAACAACCCGGCCGTGATCGAGGCCTACCTGGGCAAGGAGATTGTGGAATAATGCTGTTATCCATCCAAGACCTTCGCGTGTCCTACGGCCGGATCAAGGCCCTCCACGGACTCGATTTCGAGATCGCCGACGGCGAGATCGTCTGCATTATCGGGGCCAACGGCGCCGGGAAGTCGACCACGCTGCGGGCCATCTCCAGGATGGTCCCCGTGGAAGATGGGACCCGGATGACCTTCATGGGTCAGGATCTCCTCAAACTCCCGCCGGAAAAGGTGGTCAGCCAGCTGGGGATATCCCACGTCCCCGAAGGCCGCCGCCTCTTCGGGAACCTGACGGTTCTGGAAAACCTCCAGCTGGCCGCCTTCGCCCGCAAGGACAAGGACGCCATAAACCGGGATCTCAAACGGGTCCTCACCATCTTTCCCCGGCTTGAAGAGCGGCTCATCCAGAAGGCCGGCACCCTCTCCGGCGGCGAGCAGCAGATGCTGGCCATCGGCCGGGCCTTCATCAGCGGCCGCCGGCTGATGCTCCTGGACGAGCCCTCCATGGGACTGGCCCCCCTGCTGATGCTCAGCGTCTTCGACGCCCTCAGGGAAATCAACGCCGAGGGCGCCACCATATTATTGGTGGAACAAAACGCCCGGCTGGCCCTCCAGTTCTCCCAGCGGGGCTACGTGCTGGAGAACGGTGAGATGGTCCTCCAGGGCGACGCCAAGAAGCTGCTGGATGACCCGGCGGTCAAAACAGCCTATCTGGGGGGGTAAATCCGCCGGACCGGGCAGGCGCCGTCGATATTTTTTACATCCGCCTTCCGGTGGACAACGGACCGGAGTCATACTTTTTAATTATTTATAGGCCCGAAAACATTGACAATATAGCCATTAACGCCCGCCAGGCATTACAAACGCCTGAAAATATTTCATGCCTTTTCTTTTCCCAATAGTGAACTTTCGCATGGACAGACCCGCCCTTTTTTGTTATGCACAAGCCTTACGTTGCAAGGTTGAGGTTGAGTGTAACGATAAGGCATTTGAATTAGAACCGATAGAAAGAGGAGCAGCAGAAACCCCATGATTCGAAAAAAAGAGACTGTGATCCTGCGCAAAGGGCGGGATAGCTTGAGCACCAAACGGAGCCATGTCTATCAGGACGTGATCGTCGTCCTGGCGGTCCTTTTCGTATTCCTGCTGGGCCGCGGCATCCAGGACTATTACCAGGTTTGCAGAGAACTCTCCGACAAGCACCTCGTCGAACAACGCGCCGCCGATCTGGCGGAAACCATCGCCCTCCAAGAAACCGAGATCAGCGCCCAAAACGAACACATCGAAAACTTCGCCGGTCAGGTCAACGCCCTCAAACTCAAGCTCATCGTTCTGAACCGTTACGAGCAGGAGATCCGAACGGTCTCCAATTTCATCAACTCCAACGGGCGCGACGAGCTGTTCGGCGTCGGCGGCTCCCAGGCCGAAAACCTGTACCAGGAGGAGCTGACCCAGGACCACCACCGCCTTATCCGGGAGATCTACGGCCAGATGGACCAGTTGGGCATCTCCCTGGAGGATCAGGAGGCCGGTTTCGAGGCTCTGCTGGACGCCCTGAACAAGCAGAAAGACCTGCTCAACGCCACCCCCTCCATCCAGCCGGTCAGAGGCCGGACCACCTCCCGTTTCGGGGATCGGCTCTCGCCCTTCGACGGGCGCAACGTGGAGTTCCACGAGGGCCTCGACATCGCCAGCCGCATGAACTCCCCCATCCGGGCCGCGGCCTACGGAACCGTAAAATTCGCCGGATGGAACGGGTCCTACGGCAAGATGATGGTCATCGACCACGGCTACGGCACCGTGACCCGCTACGCCCACATCAACGAGTTCAAAAAGAAAGTGGGCGACAAGGTCAAAAAAGGGGAAATTGTCGCGCTGGTCGGCAACACCGGTCGCAGCACCGGTCCGCACCTCCATTACGAAGTCTGTCTGAACGGCCGGCCGGTGAATCCGAACGATTACATCATCCACCGGTAATCAGAAAATTTCCAGGATCGTCAAAGCCCAATACCCGTGAATGAATGAGATTCAGTCGGTTTTTTACCCGTAAAACAGCCTTCCAGGCTGTTTGAACAGCCTGGAAGGCTGTTCTACTGAGAATTCGTTCACGGGTATTGCGTCAAAGCCCGGTCCCCTGTTTCGGGGGCCGGGCTTTTTTTATGACCGGCCGCCTGATGCGATTGAAATCCGCTCCTCAACGTGGTATGGAATTTTTATCGACAACCCCAATCAGGAGGCGGATCATGACGGTTATCAAACAGCCCGGACCAGCGGAAAAAGAGGCTCTTTCCCCCCATCTCGTCACCCGGCGGCGGTTCCTTTACCTGTCGGCCATGTCCGGGGCCGGCCTCGCCGCCGGATGCGCCGTCAACCCCGTGACCGGGGAGCGGCAACTGATGCTCATGTCCGAAGCCGGCGAAGTCCAGATCGACCGGCAGTATGCGCCCCAGCAGTTCTCCGCCGATTACGGCACGCTCCAGGACGCCGCCCTCAACGCTTACATCGACCGGACCGGCCGCAACATCGCCGCCATCACCCACCGTCCCCAGATGCCCTACTCTTTCCGGGGAGTGAACGCCACTTACGTCAACGCCTACGCCTTCCCCGGCGGCAGCATCGCCTGCACCCGGGGCATTCTGCTCTCCCTGGACAACGAAGCCGAGCTGGCGGCCCTCCTGGGTCACGAACTCGGACACGTCAACGCCCGACACACGGCCCAGCAGATGACCAAGAGCCAGATCGCCAACGTCCTGGTGGGAGTCGGAACCGCCCTGGTGGCGGCCAAATGGGAGGATTACGCCTGGGCCGCCTCGGGGCTCGGGGCCGTGGGCGCCGGTCTGCTGCTGGCCTCCTACAGCCGGGAAAACGAACGCCAGGCCGACGACCTGGGAACCGAATACATGGTCAAGGCCGGATACAATCCCCAGGGGATGGTGGGCCTCATGGAGATGCTCAACTCCCTCTCCAAGCGCAAGCCCAACGCCATCGAAATGATGTTTAGCACCCACCCCATGAGCGACGAGCGGTATGCCACGACCGTCGGCCAGGTCCAGACGGAGTATGCCGCCGCCAAAAACAATCCCCTTTACAGGGAACGGTACATGGACCACACCGCCCGGCTCCGGGCCATCAAGCCCGCGGTGGACGCCCTGCAGGACGGCGAAAAGGCCATGGCGGAAAAGCGGTACGACCAGGCCGAATCCCTCTTTAAGCGGGCGCTGAGAACCGCGCCCAACGACTACGCCGGAATGATGATGATGGCCAAATGCCAGCTCGTCCAGAACAAGTTCGGCGAGGCTCAACGCTACGCGGAAACCGCCAAATCCGTCTACCCCAAGGAGGCCCAGGCTTACCACGTCGCCGGATTCGCCAAGCTGAAGAACAACCGGTTCAGCCCCGCGTACAGGGATTTCACCGCCTACGAACGGCTCCTGCCGGGCAATCCCAACACCACCTTCTACCAGGGCTACTGCCTGGAGCGAATGGGCCAAAAGCAGCGGGCGGCGTCCAATTACGCCAAGTATCTCAACGCCGTCCAGCAGGGCGACCAGGCCAAATACGCCTACGGGCGGCTAGTGGAGTGGGGGGTTATCAAGCCGCAAAAGCAGTCGGAGTGACGGCCGCTAGGACGCTCCCTTCGACGCCTCCGGCCCATAGTCTTTAATCTCGGCCCCTTTTCCCGCGCCGCCGCAACCCTTTTCGAGCCGCTCGATGGCCTCCGACAACCGCTCGACCTTTTCGTTGAGCGCGGCCACCTGGTCTTTGGTGGCGAGGTTCATCATACCAAGGGCTTCGTTGACCCGCTGATCGATTTTTTCGCCGGCCCATTTGCGGAAATTCTCGGTCCGCCCCATCAGTTCGCTCTTTAACCGGCTCCCTTCGGATTCCGAGATCTCCTTGTTCTTGACAAGAAGGCCCACCAGCTTGTCGACCTCATCCTCCGCCAGGGTCACGGCGCCCTGGAGCATTTCGGTGGACCGCCGGGCGTAGCCCGCCACGGTCCCCCCGCCCTTTCGCAGCAGCCCGATCAGGGTGCTGGAGGGGACGGCGTCGTCCTCGGTTTTCTTCTCCCGGACCAGGATCTGGGAGATCACCGAACCGGTGATGTCTTCGCCGGTTTCATTGTCCTCCACCACCACCTCCCCGCCCTCTTTGATCAGCTCCGAGAGCTGATCCAGGGAGACGTAGCGCTTCTTGACCGTGTCGTACATCTTTCGGTTGGCGTATTTTTTTATCTTGCGCGGCTTGGCGTGGATTTCCGTCATGACGGGTTCCTTTCGTTTTCGGGTTTTAACTGGGTGATCTTCGACTATCCCCATTATGACGCATTGCGTTATCATGTCAAGTCTTCTCTGCCGATAGCGCCGATTGACATTCGGTTCGCCTTCGCCTATGGTTTTTCCATTTATATCCGAATCGATGGGAAAAAAGGAGGAATGCGCATCATGGAACGGGCGATGATCCTGTCCGGCGGCGGGGCCCGGGGGGCTTTTCAGGTGGGGGTGTGGCGGTACCTTTCGGAGATCGGCTGGCGTCCCGAGCTGGTCTGCGGCTCGTCGGTGGGGGCCATCAATGCGGCGGCCATGGGGTGCGGGATGACCGTGGAGACCATGACCCGTCTCTGGAAAAGCTACAGCCGCCGCCGGATGTACCGGATGACCTTCCACAAGTTTTTGCTCACCATGGGACAAAAGGACCGGTTTCATCCCATGATGGACACGGAACCGCTGCGGCGGATTCTGGAGGATACGCTGGATATCGCCTCCCTCCGGGGCTGCGACATGGAGATCCTGATCACGGCCGTCAACATGCGGACGTCCCGGCTCCGGTATTTCACCCACAAGGAAATTACCGTGGACCACCTCATGGCGGCCTCCGCCATGCCCCTGATCTTTCCCTGGCAAACCATCGACGGCGACCCGTACTGGGACGGCGGGGTCATCGCCAACACCCCGCTGCGGCCGGCCCTGGACCGGGGCGCCGCGACCATCGTCGCCGTCCTCCTCTCCCCCATCGGGCGCCGGCCCCTGCCGTTGCCCCGGACCCATGCCGAACTGGCCGAACTGGCCTTCGAACAGTTCCTGGTGGGGTCCTATCTGGTGGTCCGGGAACAGCCCGCCGCATCCAACACCCGAATCCTGACCGTGTGCCCGTCGGAGCCCCTCGGGTTCAAATCCTTTCTCGATTTCGACGGGGCCAAAGCCGAAGCCCTGATAAAGGAAGGGTATCGGAACGCCAAGGCCCAGCTTGGGGGGATGTTATAGAAGGCTACCGATGGAAGGAAAACAGAATGGGCCGGGAAGAAAAGGAGTCTCAGCGGATCGGCGCCCGGGAATAGACGTCGGCGGCGAGAGACGACCGTTGTCCCGCGGACAGGCGGTGAAACCCGGCGGCGGCGATCATGGCGGCGTTGTCGCCGCACAGGGAGATGGCGGGGATATGGACGGCGACCCCTATTTCGGCGGCGGCCCGGCCCACCGATTCCCGCAGTCGGGCATTGGCGGCCACGCCCCCCACCAGCGCGAGACGATCACAACTTTTTTCGGATGCGGCCGCCAGGAGCTTTTCGGTCAGCACGTCCACCACCGCTTCCTGGAAGCCGGCGGCGATGTCCGGTATTTCTTCGGCCCAACGGTCCGGATGGTCCCGGAGATGCCGGTTGACGGCGGTCTTGAGGCCGCTGAAGCTGAAATCGAAACCCGGCAGCCGGGCCCGGGGGAATCGAATCCGGTCCGGATCGCCCTCCAGGGCGGTCTTGCCTATGATGGCCCCGCCCGGATAGCCCAGTCCCAGCATTTTAGCCACCTTGTCGAAAGCCTCGCCGGCGGCGTCGTCCCGGGTGCCGCCCATGTGGATCATCCGGTCATGCCCCTCGACATGGTAGAGACTGGTATGCCCCCCGGAGGCGAGAAGGGCGACAAAGGGGAACGGCGGCGGATCGGGTTCCAGGAAGACGGAGTGGATATGCCCCTCCAGGTGATCGACGCCCACCCAGGGCAGCTTTCGGGCCGACGCCCAGGCCTTGGCGAACGAAAAGCCCACCAGCAAAGCGCCCACCAGCCCCGGCCCCTGGGTGACGGCCACGCCGTCGATGTCCGCCGGTTCCAGCCCCGAGCGCTCCAGGGCTTCGGCGACCACGGGCACGATCATCTCCAGGTGTTTGCGGGAGGCCAGCTCGGGCACGACCCCGCCGTAGGGATGGTGGATGTCCGTCTGGGAGGAGACCACGGAGGAACGGATCCGTTCCCCGTCCGCCACCACCGCGGCGGCGGTCTCGTCGCAGGAGGTTTCGATGCCCAGAATTTTCATGTCGGGACTGGCGCGTCTCACCCTTTCCTGGCGCGACCCTTTTTCGGCGCTCAGGCCGGGCAGGGCGGCTGTTTCTCTCCGCCCCGGGCGATCCAGCTCAGGAGTCGGGACAGCGGGTCGGCCGGTTTTTGGGATTCGGGCTCCCGCGACTTTCGGACATCGCGTTCCCCCGCCTTCCGTTCCGGGTCGCCGGCCATCAGTCGATCCACTGGAAACGCCGGCCGCCCTTCCGCTCCGAAATCTCGCCGATCACGGCCGGGGTCTCGTCCATGGCCTGGAGCCGCAGCATCACGTCCTGGACCGCGGTTTTGGGCACGATGGCCACGATGCCGATGCCGTTGTTGAAGGTCCGCATCATCTCGGCGTCCTCGACGTTTCCGGCCTTCTGGAGGAATTGGAAGATGGGCGGGGGCGCCCACGACTGGCGATGGAGGATCGCGCTGCACGCGTCGGGGATGACCCGGACGATGTTCTCCTCCAGCCCGCCGCCGGTGATGTGGGCCAGCCCGTGGACGGGCAGATCGCGGATGAGCCGCTGGATCGTTTCGGAATAGATCCGGGTGGGGGTGAGCAGGGCCTCCCCGAGGGTTTGCCCTAAGTCGTCCACGTAGGATTCCACCGTCAGGTCGAGGGTGTCGAAACAGATTTTCCGGACCAGGGAAAATCCGTTGCTGTGGAGCCCCGAAGAAGGGATGCTGATGAGCACGTGGCCCACGCCGATGTCGGAGCCGTCGATGATCTTGGCGTTGTCCACGATGCCCACGGAAAAGCCGGCCAGGTCGTACTCGCCGGGGCTGTAGAAGCCGGGCATCTCCGCCGTTTCGCCGCCGATGAGGGCGCAGTGAGCCGCGTTGCACCCGTCGGCGATCCCCTCGACGATCTGAACGGCCACCCGGGGCTCCAGCCTGGCGGTGGAGAGGTAGTCCAGGAAAAAGAGCGGCTTGGCGCCCTGGACCGCGATGTCGTTGACGCACATGGCCACCAGGTCGACGCCCACGGTGTCGTGCTTGTCCATCATGAAGGCGATCTTGAGCTTGGTGCCCACGCCGTCGGTGGAGCTGACCAGCACCGGCCGCTCGATATTGGCGATGTTCAGAGAGAACAGACCGCCGAACCCTCCGATTTCCCCCATGACGCCGGACCGGGGGGTCCGTTTCGCGATCTCCTTGAACCGACGCACCAAATCGCCGGCCTTTTCAATATCAACTCCCGCGTCCGCATACGTAAGGGACTCCGACATATCGACTCCGCTCCATCTGATTATATATTCAAACTTATGCGTTCAAATTCAAAATATCATTGGGAAAAGTATCGCGCCCCCGATCAAAAGTCAAAACAATTTTTTGACATCGTGAACGCCTTGTTGTAAGTAATCCTGAAATTTGATCTTTCGTTCCATACGAAATGCGGGTCTGCCGGTCCACGGGCCGGCGAAGACATCATCGCCTCCATGGGAATCACCAAGCTCCGGATGGCCATCGCCGACTGGTACAAGCGGATCAACCAGGCCGTCCGGGGCATCAAAAAGATCATGTAGGGAGTTGACGTAATGAAAGAAATACGGATCGGAATGCTGGGTTGCGGCACCGTGGGCACGGGCGCGGCCAGAATCCTTATTAACGGGGCGGAACTCATCCAGAGCCGGGTGGGCGCCAAACTGACCCTGAAGCGGGTGGCCGACATCGACACCGAGACCGACCGCGGGATTCGGTTCGAACCCGGCGTCTTTATCAACGACGCCTGGCGGGTCGTGGACGACCCGGAGATCGACATCGTCCTGGAAATGATCGGCGGCAAGACCCTGGCCAAAGATCTGATGATGCGGGCCATCGAAAACGGCAAGCACGTGGTCACGGCCAACAAGGCGCTGCTGGCCTCCCACGGCAACGAGATTTTAGGGGCCGCCACCGGAAAAGGCGTCGAGGTGGCCTACGAGGCCAGCGTGGGCGGGTGCATGCCCATCATCAAAACCATCCGGGAATCCCTGGTGGGCAACCGGATCAGCGCCATGACCGGCATCCTCAACGGCACCTGCAACTACATCCTCTCCCGGATCACCGACGAGGGCGTCGAATTCGAAACGGCCCTGGCCCAGGCCCAGGCCGAAGGGTTCGCCGAGGCCGACCCCTCCCTGGACGTGGACGGCTTCGACGCGGCCCACAAGCTGGCCATTTTAAACGCCCTGGCCTACGGCATGGAGATCAACCTCGACGACATCACCATAGAGGGGATTTCGTCCATCACGCCCATGGACATCGCCTTCGCCCGCCGGTTCGGATACAAAATCAAGCTGCTGGCCATAAGCAAGCACCGGGGAGACTCAGTGGAAGCCCGGGTCCACCCCACCATGATCCCCTTTTCCAACCCGCTTTCCAATGTCGGCGCCAACCTCAACGCGGTCACCGTGACCGGGGATGCGGTGGACGACATCATGCTTTACGGCTACGGCGCCGGCATGCTCCCCACGGCCTCGGCGGTGGTGGGGGATGTGGCGGACATCGCCCGGAACCTGCTCAGCGGGGCCGCCGGCCGGATTCCGCTGTTCAGCTACCAGCCGGACCGGATCCAAAAGATCCCGGTGATGCCCATGGACGAGATCGCCATGACCTATTATTTCCGGTTCGCGGCCCTGGACCGGCCCGGGGTGCTCTCCAAAATCGCCGGCATCCTCGGGGACCACGGCATCAGCATCAAGTCGGTGCAGCAAAAAGGCCGCCAGTCCGAAGCCGCCGTGCCCATCGTGATGATGACCCACGAAGCCCGGGAAGCCGACGTCAAGGCGGCCCTCTCCAGGATTTCCAGCCTCGACATCGTGGCCGACCGGCCGGTGCTGATTCGGATCGAGGATGAGAATGGCGATGAAGAAATGTAAAAGGAAGGGACAGAGGGACAGAGGGACAGAGGGACAGAGGGACAGAGGGACAGAGGGACAGAGGGACAGAGGGACAGAGGGACAGAG
>JAABTM010000398.1 GCA_011389855.1 Desulfobacteraceae bacterium | reverse complement strand
CCGCCACTTCCGGTGCGGATAAGACGATATCGGGGAGCGGGAGGGTGGTGACGGCGCCTTCGGGCAGGGGGTCGGTCCCGGAAACCTCGATGTTGTCCGGCTCCCGGAAGACGAGGCTGTCAAAGGGGGTCTCGGCGATTCGCAAGGTCCGCCCGCCGTTGGCCGCCCCGATATCGGCGGTAACGAAGAGATGGCCGGTGGTTCCCTTTTCGATTACCAAAGAAAAATCCGAAAAGGAGAGGGTTCCGCCGGAGGGGACCGTTTCATGGATTCCGACCCCGGCATCCCCCCCGTCCAGCGTATCGTCTTCGGAGTAACGGAGGTGGAACCGGTCGATGTCCGCGGGGATATAGGCGCCGGCCGTGACAAAATCGGCATCGTTCAGCACCACCCGCGCATTGGCGGCGGTCAGATCGATGCGGTAAAGCGGATGGGCCGGGGTATCCTGTTCCACGGTCGTTGCCGGCAACGGGGTGGACTCGATGGTCACCTCGGGCGTGGGAAAGGTATGGCTTTCACTATCATCCAGGGCATCATCCGGTTCGAATGTCACATTGTCGGTAAAGGTAAAACGGTCGAGGGGGGTTTCCGCGATGGATATCGTCCGGACCACGGCGAAATCGTCGATGTCCGCGGTCAGGAAGAGATACCCGGTCCCCCGCGGCAGCCGCCTCGACAACCCCTCGAACACCAGTTCCGTTCCCGAAGGGACGACCGCGTGTTCGGCCAGGATCGGATCGGTCTCCGTTTCCAGCACATCGTTTTCACTGTAAAAGAGTCGGAACCCCACGATGTCCCCCTCCGCATAGTCGCCCTCCGGGGTCAGCGTTAGACCGGCTAGGGTCGCGGCGCTTTTTTCCACCGTGAGCTTGATTTGGTAGAGGATATGATCCACCGCGCTCTGTTCCACCGGAACCCATTCCTCGGAAGCCGCGGCCTTGATCACCTCAGCCTCGATCACCGCCATGGGAAAGGTCATGGCGGCGCCGGCGGCAAGTGGATCCGACCCGGTTTTGGCCACGAAGGACTCGGCGAATTCGATGCGCGACAGGCGGGTCTCCTCGATGAAAAGGGTCCGCCCGCCGCCGGCGACGGCGCTCACGTCCGCGGTCAGGAACAGGTGGGCGCCCGATGCCGTCACGGGCTGGGCGAGGCCTTTGAAAACCAGCCGGTCGCCCGGGGCCGCCGCGACGAGCCCGAGAGTCGGATCGCCATCGTCTAAGCTGTCGTCTTCGGAATAACGGAGCTTGAACCCTTTGCCGGCGATGTCCGACATCCGGTAATCGCCGCCGGTGGTCAGGGTCAGGCCGGTCAGGGTCGCCGCATCGTCGCCGTCGGTCACCGAAAGGTTCAGCCGGTAAATCACCTGGTCCTGGGCGTTCTGGGCCAGCTCCGCGGCGCCCACATCGGGCGATGCCGCGGCCACCGTCAACGCCGGGAAATACTGGGGGCCGGAGGCCGGCAGGGGATCTTCCCCCGACCTGTAGACGTTGCGCTCCGCGAACCCGATGTCGGCCAGGGGGAGGGCGTCGATGAAGACGTTGCGCCCCACCACCGGCTCGGGTGCGATATCGACGGCGACGAAAAGATAGCAGGTGGTTCCTTTGGGGATCGGCCGGTCGAGGGAGAGAAACCGGATGGCGGCGTTGGGCGGCCGGAGGGTCCGGCTGTCCAGCATCGCATCGTCGCTGTCGAAGGTTTCGTCCTCGGAATAATAGAGCCGGAACTCGCCGGACAGATCCGATGTCTCGTAGTCGCCGCCGGTGGTCAGGACCAGTTGGCTCAGGGTCGCGTCGGCATCCGATACATCCATCTGGAGGCGATAGAGCACCTGATCCCCGACGCCCCGGGTGACCACGCCTTCCGGTATCTCCCGGGCCGTGATCCGGATCGCCGGAATGATGCCGCCGGGAACCGGATGGGTCTGGTCTTCAAGGGTTCCGTCGCCGAGCTGACCATAGGCGTTGTGCCCCCACGACTGGATGGCGCCGTCGTCGCCCAGGGCCTGGCTGAAATCGCCGCCTGCTTCGATGGCCACGATCCCCGAGAGGGGTTCGACGCCGCCGTCGACCGTTACCTGGACCGGAATCGGGGCCGGTTGATCCGTTCCGCCGCCGAGCTGGCCGTAGGCGTTCCAGCCCCAGGCCCGCACCGTGCCGTCGGACAGAAGCGCCAGGCTGTGGCGGTTTCCCGCCGCAACGGCAACGGCGTTGGAAATGCCCGTCACCGACACCGGCGTTTTCCGATCAACGAAGCTGTTGTCTCCAATCTGGCCGTTTTCATTGCCGCCCCAGGCATACACCCTGCCGTCGTAGGCCAGGGCGAGGCTGTGGTAATCGCCCGCGGCGATGGCCGCGATGCCGGGCAGCCCGGAGACCCGGACCGGATATGAGCGGTTTTCGGTCGTGTTGTCGCCGAGCTGACCGAAATCGTTCTGACCCCAGGCCCAGACCGTGCCGTCCGAACTGAGGGCCATGCTTCGGCCGCCGCCCGCGGCCACGGCCACGATTTCGGTGAGGCTCGACACCCGCAGGGGGGTGATGCTGTCGCTGGTGGTTCCGTCGCCGAGCTGACCATAGCGGTTGCCGCCCCAGGTCCATACCGTGCCGTCGGCCTTCAGGGCCACGCAATGGGTATCTCCGGCGGCGATGGTGGGATGGTCCGGACCGCCGCTTTCCGGCAGCCGAACATTTGTCAGCCCCGACACCCGGACCGCCGTCGTCCGGTCCGCCCGTGTGCCGTCGCCAAGCTGACCGACGTCGTTTTGCCCCCAGGCCCAGACCGTGCCGTCGGATTTGAGCGCCAGGCTGAAATAGTCGCCCGCCGCCGTATCCACCACCTCGGCGAGTTCGGAAACCGGCAGGGCGATCACGCTGTCTTCGGTGGTTCCTTCGCCGAGCTGACCGTTTTCGTTGTTGCCCCAGGCCCAGACCGTGCCGTTTTTCTTCAGGGCCAGGGTGTGGTAGAAGCCGGCCGACATGGCGGTGTAGGGGGAAATGGGGAAGGTCTGGACGCCGCCGGCCAGAAGCGTTTCCGCGGAAGATGCCTGGGTAACCGGGGGATCGAAGACCAGATCATCCAGCGCCAGGGGCTTGATATAAAGGGTGTGGGTGCCTTCGGCGTCTTCGTTGATATCCGCGGTCACGATCAGATGGATCGTTTCCCCCCTGTTGACCGGAAGATCAAGACCGGTGAAGGAGAGCGTTTTCAGCGGCGGTTCGAGGGTCGCCAACAGGGTGTCGCCGCCGTCCAGAACCGCGTCGTCCGAAGTGTAAAGCCGGAACCGGTCGACGTCCGAAGCGGTGTAGGTCCCGTCGGGGGCGAGCTTAAGACCGGTCAGGATCGTATCGTTGTCAGACGCCTCCAGAACGAGCTTGTAGAGGGGGTAATCGGCCGTGCCCTGGGCCACCCTGTCGGCGGGGATCTCGGGGGTGCTCACCGCCACCTTCGGGATCGCATAGAGGGTATGGACCGGACCGGCCGCCGTCGGATCGGAGCCGACCTTTTCCGGATCGACCTTGAAACCGATGTCGTCAAAGGCCACCGGGGTCACTTGGATCGTGCGGCCGGTTTCGATGGTTTCCGCCACGTCCACCGTGATGAAGAGATAACCGACGCCGCCGGCCGGCAGGGCACGGGAAAACCCGGTGAAGTCGAGGGCGCCGCCGGGGCCGATCGCTTCGAGGGCGCTCAGCTCCGGATCATCGGCGTCCAGGATGTTGTCCTCGGAAAACCGGAGGGCGAATCCGTCTACGTCCGATGTCGCGTATGTGCCGGTGCCGGCCATAACGGCCTTCAGGCCGGTGAGAATGGTGTCGAGTCCGGCGTCGACGCTCAGTTCGAGGCGGTAAAGGGGATGATCCGAAACGCCCTGAAGCGCCGTGGTCTCGTCAACGGGACTGCTCGATACCGTCACCACCGCCGATTCAAAGGTCTGGACCCCGCCCGGCGCCGCTGTGCCGGCCAGGATCACCTTTGGGCTAAATGTGATATCGGCATCCGAGGGCGCCAGGATCCGGACGGTTCTGGCGCCGCCAGCGTCAGAGGCGATATCCGCGGTCAGGAAGAGATGGTGGTCGGCGCCTTCGGACATCGCCTGGGATAACCCGGTGAATGAAAGCCGGGTCCCGGGGGCCTTCGACGGCAGGGTGTCGAGCACCGGATCATCCGCATCGAGGATCTCGTCT
>JAABTM010000005.1 GCA_011389855.1 Desulfobacteraceae bacterium | reverse complement strand
GTTCCCTGAACCATGACCGCCCCGGCCTCGACAGCGATGACCGTGTTGGCCACGGCCATGCCGCTGTCGTTGTGGGTATGGATCCCCAGCCGGACGCGGTCCTCGCCGAACCGGTCGGCGAGGGCGGCCCGAACGTCCCCGATGATCCGCTGGAGATCGAAAGGCAGGGTCCCGCCGTTGGTGTCGCACAGCACGATGAAATCGGCGCCGTTTTCCAGCGCCGATTTCAGGGTGGACAGCGCGTAGGTCGGATTGTCATTGTACCCGTCGAAGAAATGCTCGGCGTCGTAAATGACCTCGCGCCCTCTGTCTTTCAGATAGGCCACGGTGTCGCCGATCATGGCCAGGTTCTCTTCGAGGGTGTTTTTCATGATCCGGACGTGGAGGTCCCAGGTTTTCCCGAACACCGCCACCGCCGGGGTGCTGCTCTCTAGGAGGGCCGCCAGATTGGGGTCCTCTTCTGGCGCGATGCCGGGCCGTCGCGTGGCGCCGAAGGCGGTCAGGCGGGCGTTCTTGAACTCGACGTCCGCCGCCAGCTCGAAGAACCGCTTGTCCCTGGGGTTGGAACCGGGCCACCCGCCTTCGATGTAATGGATTCCGAAGTCGTCCAGACGCCGGGCGATCTTGATCTTTTCCTCGGCCGAGAAGTTGATGTTTTCGCCCTGGGTGCCGTCTCTCAAGGTGGTGTCGTAAAGTAAAACCGGTTCCATTGTGTTGTCCCTCCTTATCGTTATGTGACTACCGTCGGTTTTCGGGTCTGAGCGCCCGTACGGCGGCGCCGGCCTTCCACATTTCGGAATTTTTGATCTCGTCGAGTTCCTTCTGGAGCTTCTCCCGGTAGTCGGGGGCGCTGTTGACGTCGAGCACCCGGGCCGTTTCCTTACCGGTTTTGACACTATTGTAAAGATCCTCGAAGACTGGCGCCACGGCGTCCCGGAACTTGGGGGACCAGTCCAGCGCGCCCCGCTGGGCCGTGGTGGAGCAGTTGCCGAACATCCAGTCCATGCCGTTTTCGGCCACCAGCCGGATGAGGCTCTGGGTCAGTTCCTCGACGGTCTCGTTGAAGGCCTCGCTGGGGCTGTGGCCGTTTTTCCGGAGGACGTTGTACTGGGCCTCCATGGCGCCGGCCAAGCATCCCATGAGCACGCCCCGTTCGCCGGTGAGGTCGCTGAACACCTCTTTCTCGAAGGTGGTGGGGAAAAGATACCCGGAGCCGATGGCGATGCCCAGGGCCAGGGTCCGCTCCCGGGCCCGACCCGTGAAATCCTGATGGATGGCGAAGCTGGAGTTGATGCCCGAGCCGTCCAGGAAGTTGGTTCGGACGGTGCGCCCGGAGCCTTTGGGCGCCACCAGAATGACGTCCACGTTCTCCGGCGGCACGATATCGGTCTGTTCGCGGTAGACGATGCCGAAGCCGTGGGAAAAATAAAGGGCGTCCCCCTCGTTGAGACACGCCTTGACCTTGGGCCACATGGCCACCTGGCCGGCGTCGGAGAGCAGGTACTGGAGGACGGTTGCCCTCTGGGCCGCTTCCTCGACCGGCAAGAGGGTCTTGCCGGGGACGAACCCGTCCGTGACGGCCCGGTCCCAGGATGCCCCGCCTTCCCGCTGCCCCACGATGACGCCGATGCCGTTGTCCCGCAGGTTGAGGGCCTGCCCCGGCCCCTGGACGCCGTATCCCAGGATCGCCACGGTCTCGTCCTTCAGCACCTCCCGGGCCTTGTCCAGCGTGAATTCATCCGAGGTAATCACCTCTTCCGTCGTGCCGCCAAAATCGATTTCCGCCATTGAAGTCTCCTCTTAAGATAATGTTTTCTTCTATACGTTAAGGGATGAAAATGCGCCCCGAGCCCAAATAATCTTCCAGATCCGCCATAATGTCGATCAATCGATACGCACAGCGCTCTCGGTAGTCTTTTTCATCCAATCGGGTCGCCTTTCCGATGGTCAGAACCGGCATGGAGTCGGCGGTGTTGCGTTCACGAATCACCTGCTCCAGGGAATCCTCCCCCGCCATGTTCCGGTTGTCCGTGAGAATGATCATCCGACCGGCTTGAGCGAAACGCCAGAGTTCCGCGTCGCTGGCCGTGAAGGGCAGCCCCACGTCTTTGAACATCGCCAACCGGGCCGGAATCATGTCCAGCCAACCTTCTTTCGCGAGGATCCCCCATAACACCAGAGATTGCCCCTCGATATTCCGGTCCGCCAGCACAGTGATCATGTCGGGGCGAGCCGCTCTTTCCAGGCGTTGAGCCTTCCGTGAATTTTTTCCCGGCCTGGTCGTGGGCGCTTTGATTCAATTTCCGCAAACCGCCGCCGATTCATTTCTTCCCAGTATTTTCTGATTTCCTCCGCTCGTTCGACCACGGCGTTGTATTCGGCTTCAACCGCGTCCTGGTAGGATTCGATATAGGTCAGAACGCCATCCAGTTGGTCGTCCGTCAGGTCGTATCGGGCCTGGATCAGCTCGGGCGGCCAGCCGGCTTTCAGGCAGTCCATGATGTTGTAAAGCGTAATCCGGGTGCCGGCGACGGACAATCCGCGCTCGGTTCGGGTTACGGCGTCTTCTCTATCCAGTTGGGCCATCATTGAGCGTACCTCCTTTTGTCACTTCACGTCTCTGAACAACGCAATCATCCCCGTCCGGGCGATTTCCTTGATGCCCATGGGCCTCAGCAGGCTGCGGATGGCCGCCAGTTTGCCTTCGTCGCCGGTCACCTCGATGGTGTAGTGCTCGGCGCCCACGTCCACGACCTTGCACCGGAAGATGTCCACGATGCGCAGGATTTCGGCCCGGTTTTCCGGCTTGGCCGTCACCTTGATCATGGCCAGTTCGCGCTGGACGTACTCTGTCTCCGTCATGTCGAAGACCTTGATGACGTTGATGAGCTTGTTGAGCTGCTTTTTGATCTGCTCCACCAGGGGCAGGTTGGCCTGGGTGACCAGGGTGATCCGGGAGACGCCTTCCTCCATGGTTTCCGCGACGCAGAGGCTGTCGATGTTGTAGCCCCGGCCGGAAAAAAGGCCCGCGATGCGGGACAGGACCCCCGGCTTGTTGTCCACCAGAATGGAGAGTACATGTTTTTCTTCCGCCATGATCGCCTCCCTTCCCTAAACCAGCAGCATTTCGGTGATGGGCGCGCCCGCGGGCACCATCGGGTAGACGCTTTCCTCCTTGTCCACCACGAAGTCCATGATCACCGGTCGGTCCTTGTAATTGGAGAGCCCTTTTTTGAGGACCGTCTCCACCTCGTCGACCGTCGTGGCCCGGAGCCCCACGGCCCCGAAGGCCTCGGCCAGTTTGACGAAGTCCGGGGCGTGGTCCATGCAGGTGCAGGCGTACCGCTTGTCGTAGAACAGCTCCTGCCACTGTCGCACCATGCCCAGGTACCCGTTGTTGAGGATCACCACCTTCACGGGCAGGCGGCACTGGACCGCCGTGGCCATCTCCTGGATGTTCATCTGGATGGAGCCGTCGCCGGCGATGTCCACCACCAGCCGGTCCGGCTGGGCGATCTGGGCGCCTATGGCCGCCGGCAGGCCGAATCCCATCACGCCCAGGCCGCCGGAGGTGATGAAATGGTTGGGCCGGTTGAAATGGTAGAACTGGGCCGCCCACATCTGGTTCTGCCCCACCTCGGTGGTGATGATGGCGTCGCCGCCGGTCAGTTCGTAAAGCTTTTCGACCACATACTGGGGCTTGATGGTCTCGCCCTGGACGTAGGCGAGGCGGCTCAGGTTCTTCCATTCCCCGATGCGGGCGAACCACTGTTCCCGCTTTCCGGCGATGTCGGTCAGGTCGGCTTCGTCCAGCATCCCGTTGAGGGTCGTCAGGGCCGCATGGCAGTCCCCCACCACCGGCACGGTCACCGGGATGTTCTTCCGGATGGACGTGGGGTCGATGTCGATGTGGACGATCTCGGCCTGGGCCGCGAAGGCGTCGGTCTTGCCGGTGACCCGGTCGTCGAACCGGACCCCGATGGCGATGAGCAGATCGCATTCGCTGGTGCACATGTTGGCCCGGTAGGTGCCGTGCATGCCGATCATCCCCAGCCAGAACGGATCGGAACCCGGAAACGCGCCCAGCCCCATGAGCGACGTGGTCACGGGGATTTGGGCCTGTCGGGCGAACCGCGTCAGTTCTTCGGAGGACTTGGAGAGAATGATCCCCCCGCCGGCGAAGATCACGGGCCGCCGGGCCTTTTCGACGAGCTTGACCACCTTCTGGAGCTGCCGCTTGTTGGGGTTGATGGTGGGATTGTAGGACCGCATCTTGACGTCGCCGGGTTCCTTGTAATCGACCGTTGTGTTGGCCACGTCCTTGGGAATGTCGATGAGGACGGGCCCCGGCCGGCCGGACCGGGCGATGTAGAAGGCTTCTTTTATCACCCGGGCCAGGCTGTCGGTGGATTCCACCAGGTAGTTGTGTTTGGTGCAGGGCCGGGTGATGCCCACGATGTCGACCTCCTGGAAGGCGTCGTTTCCGATGAGGCCCCGGGGCACCTGGCCGGTGATGACCACCAGGGGGATGGAGTCCATGTAGGCCGAGGCGATGCCGGTCACGGTGTTGGTGGCGCCGGGGCCCGAGGTGACCAGGCAGACGCCCACCTTGCCGGCGGCCCGGGCGTAGCCGTCCGCGGCATGGACCGCGCCCTGCTCGTGGCGCACCAGCACGTGGCGGATGTCGGTCTTGACCAGTTCGTCGTAGATGTCGATGACCGCGCCGCCGGGATAGCCGAAAATGGTGTCCACTCCCTCTTCCCGGAGGGTCTTCATCAAGATTTGCGCGCCGGATAATTTCATGTCATGCCTCCTTTTTCCAATCCCGGCAAACGGCGCCCCGGCTGGCGGACGACACCATCCGGGCGTAGCGGGCCATGTAGCCGTGGGAGATAGCGCCCCGCGCTGCGGGTTCAGGCTGGGTCCAGCCGGCCATCCGTTCGTTGATTTCGTCTTCGGGCGCCTTCAAGGTAAGCGCTTTTCCGGGAATGTCCACGGCGATGAGATCCCCCTCCCGAACCGCCGCGATGGGGCCGCCCTGGGCCGCCTCGGGGGAGACGTGGCCGATGGCCGCGCCCCGGGTCCCGCCGGAGAACCGGCCGTCGGTGATGAGGGCCACGTGGGCGTCCAGCCCCATGCCGGCGATGGCCGAGGTGGGGGCGAGCATCTCCCGCATGCCGGGGCCGCCCATGGGGCCTTCGTACCGGATCACCACCACGTCCCCTTTTTGGATCTTCCCGGCCATGATGGCCTCGGAAGCGGCTTCCTCGGAGTCGAAGACCCGGGCCGGGCCTTCGTGGCGCAGCATCTCGTCGCGCACCGCCGACTGCTTCACCACGCAGCCCTCCGGCGCCAGGTTGCCGAAGAGCACCGCCAGGCCGCCCTGGTCGTGGTAGGGATTGTCCAGGGACCGGATGACCTCCCGGTCGAGGACTTCGATGGGGCCGATGTTCTCGCCCACGGTCCGGCCGGTGACGGTCATGCATTCGGGATTGATCCGGCCCGCGTCCGCCAGGGTCTTGATCACGGCCTGGATGCCGCCGGCCCGGTCCAGATCCTCGATGTGATGGGCGCCGCCGGGGCTCAGAGAACAGAGATGGGGGGTTTTCCGGCTGATCTCGTTGATCCAGTCGAGGTCCATGGGGACCCCGGCTTCATCGGCGATGGCGGTCAGGTGGAGCACGGTGTTGGTGGAACAGCCCAGGGCCATGTCAACGGTCAGGGCGTTTTCAAAGGCTTCCGGGCTCATGATTTTCCGGGGGGTCAACCCCTTTTCCAGCATCTCCAGCACCTTCTGGCCCGCGACCTTGGCCAGTCGCAGCCGGGCCGCCATGACCGCCGGCGCCGTGCCGTTGCCCGGCAGTCCCAGGCCGATAGCCTCGGTGAGACAGTTCATGGAATTGGCCGTGAACATCCCCGCGCAGGAGCCGCAGGTTGGGCAGGCGGCGTCTTCGATGGCCGACAACTCGTCTTCGGTCATCTTCCCGGCCCGGACCGCGCCCACGCTCTCGAAGACGGTGATCAGATCGATCTTCTCCGACGCGCCTTTCGTGGGATGGTTGCCCGCCAGCATGGGGCCGCCGCTGACCACTACGGCCGGGATGTCGAGGCGGGCCGCGGCCATGAGCATGCCGGGCACGATCTTGTCGCAGTTGGGGACCAGGACCAGGGCGTCGAAGGCGTGGGCCGCAGCCATGATCTCGATGGAATCGGCGATGAGTTCCCGGCTGGCAAGCGAGTACTTCATACCGGCGTGGCCCATGGCGATGCCGTCGCAGACCCCGATGACGCCGAATTCCACCGGCGTGCCGCCGGCCATATAGACCCCCGCCTTGACCGACTCGACGATCTTGTCGAGGTGGACGTGGCCCGGAATAATGGCGTTGGCCGAATTGGCGATGCCGATGAGCGGCCGGCCGATCTCGCCGTCCGTGTACCCCATGGCCTTGAACAGCGCCCGGTGGGGGGCCCGTTCGATTCCCTGCTTTACGTTGTCGCTCTTCATTGCTGCAGGCTCCTCAATCCGTGTGAATCTGGATAATCATAATATTTAATCAGGATGCCGGGAGGATTGGCCGTCATCATGGCCATCCTCGGCGAATCCTGGTTGTCCGGGTCAAAAAAAAATCCGTTGCCAGCCCTTTTTTCGGGGGCTGATAACGGATTTTGCGTCGCCTGTATAAACGGTGTGCTTAGGCCATTACCAACCCCCTTCCGCCGGAAGGAGAAGAATTCCGACGACAATAATAAGAAGAATAAGGCTGATAATGGATGCGAAACTGATCATTATAATTCCAAAAGATATAATTCCAAAAGGTTACATTTTAGAAACTAAGATTACACTTTAGAACCTAAGTAACAGGGGAGAGCTTCGATTGTCAATCTTTTTTTTCATCCCGAACCGCCCTGAACCGGCAGATCCGGGCGCCGCTGGCCCAGCAGTCGATCTCTTTGGCCCGGATGGGCTCGCCGGTATAAGTTTCCAGGATGCCGGCGATGAACCCTTCGTCGTAGTCGCAGACCATCTCGTCGCTGACCGGAAGCCCCGAGCAGTCGAGGTCTTCGGCCACGGTGATTTGAAGGGTCAGGTCTTCCAGGGACGCTTCTTCCACGCGGAAAATGCCGACCCCGTTTTCCTTGAGACGCTCCTGGAGCTGTGCGATAAAGGCGTTGAATTCCAGCTTCGGATCCAGCAGATGCTTGCAGAACTCCTCTCCGGCCCGCTTGCCGGCTTCGTAAAAAATGTCGCCGGCCGCCTTTGGGCCCAATCGCCGGATGAGGACGTCCCGGAGCGTGTATTGCATGAGCCGGTAGATGGTCGCCGACGTGGCGTCGCCCAGATGGGGACGCCCTATGGCGATATCGCCCAGTTGATCCCATGAAAACCCCAACGCCTCTCTTGGTTCCTTGAACATGATCCCTCTCCTATGTCAACAGGTTGCAAAGCTGTTCGGCCAGGGTTTCGGCATCCAGCGTCTTGGGCAACACCGCATCCGCCCCGGCCCTGCGCATCTCCTGGTTTTCCTCGGCTCTTTCATCCGCCGTGAAGGCGAGAATCGGCAGCCGATCCCTTTCCGGAAGACGACGAATCCGCCGGATGGCTTCCACCCCGTCCATCACCGGCATCATTTTGTCCATGATCACCAGATCGAAGGTCTCGGTTTCGACCTTCCGCAGCCCTTCCGCTCCGTCCTGGGCCTCGACCACCGTCACGGAGAGATTGTGCAGCATGGTCTTCAACAGAAACCGGTTGACGGAATTATCGTCCACCACCAGGACCCGCCGTCCCGTTAGGTCGCACGGCCTTTTGTCCGCCGCGTAGTCGCCGTCGGCTTCGGAGAGGATTCTCTTGAGGGCTTTGTCCGACACCGGCTTGGTGGTCACGAAAGAAAAAAGGCCCGCTTTTTCAGGAGCATCCATTTGATCAATGTAGGCGGTGCATGCCGCCAGACGAAGATGTGCGAATCGCCGGTCGTTCCGGATGCGGTTTGCCAGTTCAAACCCGTTGAGTCCAGGCATGTCGATGTCGAGCCACGCCAGCGTAAAGGGATCGCCCCTGTCGTACGCCTCGGCGAGCTTGCCCAGGGCGTCGGTGCTTTTCTGGCATAGGGCATAGCACGCCCTTTGCTGCTCCAATCGCCGGGAAATGATCTGCAAGCTGTCGGGGTTGTCGTCCACCACCAGGATATGGCATCCTGTCAGGCGGCAGGCGTCGCCGTCGTAAACCGCGTCCTCCGGCGCATCGGTTTTCGGAACCGGCGAAAAAGGCAAACTGAACCGGAAGGTCGTCCCCCCGCCCACCCGGCTGTCGACGGTCAGGTCGCCGCCCATGAGGGCTGTCAGTTCCCTGGCGATGGCGAGCCCCAGGCCCGTCCCGCCGGCCCGGCCGCCGCTTTCGGTTTGAACAAAGGGGTCGAAGATTCGGGACAGTTGATCGGCGGGGATGCCGGGGCCCGTGTCGGCCACTGAAAAGTCAAGGCGGGGGCCGGCGTCGTCGGATTCCTGGAAACGAATTGTCAAGTCGATGGCGCCTCCCTGCGTGAACTTGGCGGCGTTGCCCACAAGATTGAGAAGCACCTGCTGAAGTCGATGGGGGTCTCCGAGGATATACTCTGGAATCGCCTCGTCCGGTTGAAAATTAAACTGAACCCCGCCGGCCAGCCGGGATTCGATTAACTCGCCGATATCGTTTCCCAGGGACCGGATGCTGAAAGGAACCGAGGCGATTTCGATCCGTTGTTTTTCGAGTTTGGCCATGTCCAGGATGTCGTTGATCAACGATAGGAGGTTGGCGCAGTTTCGCCGGATGATTTCGATGCGTTGTCGGGTTTTGCCCGCCACCTCTCCGTCCAGGAGAATATCGGCGAATCCCAGAATCGCCCCGATGGGGGTGCGGATGTCGTGGGCCATGACGTTGAGGTAATGGTTTTTCAGCTCCGCCAGGTTTTTATAGCGCTCCGCCTCGGCCAGCAATTGGCTTCTGCTTTCCCGAAGGGCGTCTACCATGGAATTGAATGCCCTTGAAAAATCCCCCATGAAATCGACCCGCTGTTCGAAATCGCCCTCGGCGACCTGCTGGGTCTGCCATGTCAGGTGGCTCAGGGCCGCATGGAGCTGCTTGAAGGGGGACGCGAGAAAATTGGCTTTAGGAAGCGCGATGTCCAGACGCCCCTCGGACAGCGGGTCGAGAAATTCCCGAATTTCCCCGAACTGGTGAATCAGGGTGTTCACTTTGCCGGACAACTGCCGGATCTCGTCCTTCGGATCATCTTCGCAGGGGATGGGGGGAGGGGCTTGCCCTTTCAGCAGATAATGGACCGCTTCGGTGATCCGGTCGATGCGTCTTGTTTCCTCCTGGTTCATTATTTATGTCCCATACCTCCTTACTTTATTGAAACGTCAAGAAATCCTACTCAAATCGGACACGGGTGTCAATCTCGAATCTTTAGCGGCGGCGCCCGACGGCTATCCGATGGCATCGATGATGGTCCGCCGGATGGTCGCCTCCGTTTCCGGGTCATCCACCTTCTGGCCGTTGAAATCCCGCACGTAAAAGACATCCACCACCTGATCCACCTGGGTGGCGATCTTGGCCAGCCATACATCCAGTTCCAGGCGGAAAAGCGCCTCGGTGATGAGGAACAGCAATCCCGTAAAATCGTAAGCAAACACCTCGACGATGGTGAAATAACTGGAACTCCGGTTGTCGATCACCACCTTCGTGGGCCGGTGGTGCAGGGGCGACCGGGGCGGGCGGCGTTCGCCGATTCGCTCTTTGACCTCCGCGCCCAGATCGAGGCGGCCGTCGATGGCGTCCCGGAGGTGGCCCTCGGCCTTTTCCCATTTGTCAACCTCGAAGATGGGGTCCGGCGGCGGGGTGACCCGGAAGATGTCCAGGGCGACGTTGTTGCGCCAGGTGTAGATCTGGGCGTTGAGGATGTCGATGCCGTTTATGGTGAACACCCCGGAGATTTTGGAGAAAAGCCCCGGCTTGTCCCTGGCGCATACCGTCACGGTCCGGGTGGCGGGGTCCGGCTTTTTTTCGATTTCCCAGGCGAAAAGCCCATCGCCCATGAGCTTGTGGAGGTTGATGTGTGCGAGCATGTCCGACGGCTCGGCGTAGAGGAGATAGCGGGGGGACATGAACGGCATCGCGGCCTGGGCCGCGGCCCGTTCCCCGGGCGCGGCCATCAGCCGGATAAGCGCCGTCTTCTTGGCCTCCACCCGTTCCACCGCCTCTTTGGACGCCAGTTCCCCCTGCTCCAGCAGCCGCAGCGTATAAAAATAGAGGCCCTGGATAAGGGAGAGGGACCAGTCGTTCCACGCCTTGGGGCCGGTGGCGATGGAATCGGCCACGGTCAGGAGGTAGAGCATCTTGAGCCGCTCCGGATCCTGGGCCCGCCGGGCGCAGAAAATGGCGGTCTCTTCGTCGTGGATGTCCCGCCGGGTGGCGGTTTTGGCCAGCAGCAGGTGCTCCCGGATCAGGAAAGAAACCGTCTCGATCAAGTCCTCGCCGTAGCCCAAATCCCGGAGGATTTCCGCCGCGATGGGCGGGCCTTTCTTGGCGTGATCGCCGCCGATCTCCCCCTTGCCGATGTCGTGGAGGAGCGCCGCCCAGAGCAGGGGCCGCCGGTCGGGCATGGCTGCGTAGAGTTCGCCGCACAGCCGGCCCCGGGACGGGTCCGACGGCCCGCCGAACATCTTGAGGGCGCGCACCACCTTGAGGGAGTGCTTGTCCACCGGATGAAGGTGGTACTGGTCGTACTGGATGCGATGGCGGATGGCCTCCAACTGGGGAATGAAGCGCGTCAGGAGACCGGTCCAGAGCATCTCGTTAAGGGGGGTGAACCGGAAGGGCGGAGCGGAAAGGATGTTTTCGAACAGAGCGACCACATCGGGGGAGGACCGGACGCTGTCGGTGAGATACCGGCGCATGTTTTTCACCAGTCGCTTGGCCTCGATCCCGAGGGGCAGCTTCATCCGGCCGCTCTCCTCGAAAATCCGCATGAGCAGGTCCGGGGCGTTCAGGACCGCCTGGGGCGAATCGAACCGGAGCATCCCCCGGTGGATCTGCAATCCTTCGGCCGGCGCCGCCGGCGGCGTCTCCGTCTCCGGTATCTGCCGGAGGATTTCCAGTTCATAGACGAACATCAGGTGGAGATCCTTCAGGAAGCTCATCTCTTCCTGGAGCCGGCCCAAAAACCACTCCACCGGCTGCTGGCCCTCCTTTTCCACATATCCCAACAGATCGGCGACCCGCTTCTGGTATTCGAACCCGAACCGGTCGTGCTTTTTTCCGGCCAGGTAATGGAGATGGTTCCGGACCATCCAGATGAACCCCAGGGCCCGGTCCAGTTCCCGGTATTCTTCGTGGGAAAGGCAGCCGTAAAACTCCAGGTCGCGGGATTCCTTCAGATCCCGCTGAATCCGGGCCACCCACATCAGGGTATGGTAATCCCGCAGACCGCCCTGCCCTTCCTTTAGATTGGGCTCCAGCAGATAAGAGGAATCGCCGAAGTGGTCGTGGCGGTCCCGGTTCGTCCCGATGAGCCAGTCGATGAGCGTTTCGGACCGGGGTTCGACCAGTTCCGTACGGAATTTCTCCTTGAAAGCCGCGAAAAGCGACGGGACGCCGGCCACGAACCGGGCGTCCAGAAGGGCGGTCAACGAGGAAACGGCGTCGTCGGGAAGTTCCACGGGCTCGGCCAGGATGCGGGCATTGTGGCTCACATAAAGACCCAGGTCCCACAGGGGATAGACCACGGCGCGGATGAAATCCACGGCGTTTTCCGGGATGGCGGAGTCGAACAGGAACAGGAGGTCCACATCCGAATGGACGCACATCTCGCCCCGGCCGTATCCGCCCAGGGCCACGATGGCGTAGGGGTCCCGGGGCGATAAGGCCGGCCGGTCGTCCAGAACCCGGCAGATCCCCCGGAGGTAATCGTCCAGCAACCGGGTCTGTCTGGGCAGGAAGTCGGGGACCGCGCCCGCCAGGAAATCCTGAATCAGCGCTTCCCGCTTTTCGCGCAGCCTGTCCGACACTTGTTCCCGGGTCTCCATCATCCCTCCCTTTTTCCGAAACAACAACGGGTTCTCTCTTTCGCAACTATCTTTGCCAAGCCGAGACGAAGGAACGATACCACAATCGGCGCCGGTTGACCATGGAAAGCCCGGCATGAATGGTAATGGTTGACAGTTTCGTTTGTGTACAATACGATTCAGTCTAAACTCTAATTCAACGCAAAGGAGACCTGCTGTGGAAAAAAGATGGATGGGATGGACAACAGTGGCGGCGATCTTTTTCTTATCCCTGACCCTCGCGCCCGTGAGCGCGGCAGCGGAAAAACCCGTCAAGCTGGCATACGTGGAATGGTCCGACGCCATCGCCTCCACCCACCTGGTGCAAGCGGTGATCCAGGAAAAACTGGGCCGGGATTGCGACATCGTCCCCATGAAGGCGGACGAGATGTGGGCGGCCGTGGCCGACGGCTCGGCCGACGCCATGGTGGCGGCCTGGCTGCCGTCCACCCACGGCGACTACTATGAAAAGGTCAAGGATCGGGTCGTCGATCTGGGGCCGAACCTCCAGGGCGCCCGGATCGGGCTGGTGGTTCCGGCCGCCTCCGAAAAAGTCGGTTCGTCCGGCGAGGATTATATCCCCATCAACGCAATTTCGGAACTGAAGGGCAAGTCCGGGATGTTCAACGGCCGGATCGTGGGCATCGACCCGGAAGCCGGCATCATGCAGCGGACAAAAGAGGCCATGGAAACCTACGGGCTGGAGAACTACGAATTGACCGCGGGGAGCGAACACACCATGGCGGCGGAACTCTCCAACGCCATCCGGCGCGAAAAGCCCGTCGTGGTCACCGGCTGGCGGCCCCACTGGATGTTCGCCCTGTGGAAGCTCCGGTTTCTGGAGGACCCCGAGAAGATCTACGGCGACGAGGAACGGATCAACACCATCGTCCGGAAGGGGTTGAAAGCGGACATGCCGGCCGTTTACGCCTTTCTGGACGCCTTCCACTGGACCCCCGACGACATGGCCCGGCTCATGATCCGCATCCAGGAAGAAGGCGGCCTGTTCACCTATGAAAAAGCCCTCCGGTTCATGAAAGAGCACCCGGAGCTGGTGGCGTCCTGGCTGCCGTGAAGACCAAAAGAAGGGCGATCACAAGGATCGCCCTTGCGACGTAACCCGACGATTTCGGTAGGGGCGAACCTTGTGTTCGCCCCGAAATGGCCGAAAAGATGATCGAGGCCGGTCTGGCCGCCAAAGTTTATCCGGCCGGTGATGGATCGGTTGCTTCGGGCCTGTCCGGATAGCGCCCGTTGATGTCGATAAACTCGTCCATATGCGACAGCAGCAGGTCCACCAGGCCGGGATCGAAATGACGCCCCCGCTCGCGGCGGATCAAGTCGATGACGTCGGCCTCGACCCAGGCTTCCTTGTAAATCCGGCGGTGACTGAGGGCGTCGAAGACATCCGCCAGGCCGGTAATCCGGCCGAAAATATGGATTTCCTCGCCTTTGAGGCCCTGGGGATAACCGGTGCCGTCCCACCGCTCATGGTGCTGCTGGGCCACGATGGCCGCAGCCGCCATCAGATCCCGCCGGGACTTGCGCAGGATGCGAAATCCGATGGTGGTGTGAGGGATGATCTGTTGAAATTCTTCCGGCGTCAGAGCCCCCGGCTTCATGAGAATGGCGTCGGGGATGCCCACCTTGCCCACGTCGTGCATGGGGGAGGCCAGGCGCAGCATCTCCGCCGACTCCTCGTCCAGACCGCATTTCAGGGCCAGCAAATACGATGTTTCCGCCACCCGGCGGACGTGATTGGCCATCTCCCGGGACCGCTTTTCCACCACTTCGCCCAAAGTCAGGATAATCTCTTTCTGGGTGTCCATGATTTCCCGGTTGAGATAGATGTTCTCGAAGGCGATGGCCACATTGGTGGAAAAAATCCGGATGAGGTCCCGGTCCAGGTCCGACAGATCCTGATACCCCTTTAAATATAAAAGATTGATGGGCCCGCTGTCGGTGGGAAAGTATCCGACAAAGGAACCGCCGTCGAAGATGGAGATTTTTTCGCTCATGGCCGTCTCCAGCAGGCCGGACACCTCGGGCGACACCACTTCGTCCACCGGTCGGTTGACAAAATCTTCGTATTCCCCGGTGCCCGCCAGAATGGTGACCTCCTCCTGGACGCAGGCGGCCGTGAACCCGGACGCCTGAACGTAGAGCGAACTTTCGTCCAGATTCAAAATGGAGAGCAACTGGATGAGCACCCCCTGGGCGAAGCTCTTCAGGGACTGCACCTCGAAAAGCCGGGCCGACGAACGGATGATCCTCTCCAGCCCCCGCCGGTTCCGGTCGATGGTCCGCAAATCCCGGAAGGATCTGATGGCGGTGATGATCGAGGAATAGAGCTTCTGGACGGTGAGTTCGCTTTTTTCCTTGTAGTCGTTGATGTCGTATTCGGCAATGACCCGCCGCTGGGGCGCTTCTCCGGGCCGGCCGGTTCGAAGGATAATTCGGATGAGACGGTTTCTCAGGATCTCACGGATATAGCGGATCAGAACAAGGCCCGAATCGCCGGCTTCCATGACCACATCCAGCAGAACCACGGCGGCGTCCGGATGTTCCCCGAGCAGGGTCCGGGCATCCCGGGCCGAATACGCGCTGAAAAATTCCATGGGGCGGCCCTCGAAGGTTTCGCCCTCCATGGCCATCCGGGTGATGGTATGAACGTCGGGTTCATCATCCACAATGACGATTTTCCACGGTTTCAGTCCGCGGGGAGGAAACGCGTCGGCCGCCTCCGCTTCATCCGCGAAATGAATCTCGTCGTTGTCCCCGAAACTCGCGTCGTCTCGATTTTTCATGGATCATCCTGTTCCTGATGCGGCGCCGTCGCGATCGGCGGAGGGGTCATGGGAACTCGTATCGTAAAGGTCGCGCCGCGGCCGGGCGCGCTGTCGCAAACAATCGAGCCCCCGAGCCGCTGGGCCGTCAGATTGTGAACGATGTGCAGCCCCAAACCGTCGCCGCCCCTCCCCCGCCGGGTGGTAAAAAACGGTTCGAAGATATGGTCGATCTTGTCAGGTTCGATCCCCTTGCCGTTGTCGCTGTACCGGAACACCAGCTCGTCGCCTTCCTTTTCGGCCTCGATGACCATCTCCCCGGCGGTCGTCTCCTCGAATCCGTGAACAAGGGAATTGACGATGAAATTGGAGATGATCTGGGAAAAAACGCCGGGATAGCTGTACAACGCGAGATCGTCGTCGCAATGGACCGTCACGGTGTGATCGGTGTTTTTCAGCTTGGGCCGCAGGCTGGCGACCATGTCGAGGATGTATTCCCGCAGATGGAAAGACCGCTTTTCGCCGCTCACCTGGTCCACGGCCACCTGCTTGAAGGACTGGATGAATTCGGCGGCCCGCCGGAGATTGGCGAGGACGATATCCGTCGATTCATCCGCCAGAACCAGGTATTCCCGCAGGTCGGACCGCTTGAGCCGGTTGCCGGCCAGCCGATCCCGGCATTCCTGGGTTTTTTCTCCCAACAGCGAGGCCGCCGTCACGGCCACCCCCACCGGCGTGTTGACCTCGTGGGCCACGCCGCCCACAAGCCGCCCCAGGAGCGCCATCTTTTCCGATTCCACGAGCTGGCCCTGGGTCCGCCGCAGCAGCGCCATGGACGCCTTGATTTCCTCGACCGATTTCGCCAGGTCGGCATTGAGCCGGTTGATCTTTTCCTCGGACCGTTTGCGATCGGTGATGTCGTGGACGGTCTCGATGGCGCCGATGCGCCGGCCTTCGCCGTCCATCAGGGGAGCCGCGGTGAAATAGAGCCATTTGCCGTCGGGGCCCAGATTCGGGTAGAACCCCTCGGCCTCGTAGGCGTCTTCGATGAGATTCAACCGATGATAGGTCTCGTAATACCGGGCCATATCCGAATCGGCCCGGCCATCCACGATGATATCGGCAAGGATGGGCCGCTTCTCGGTGTAAAACGCCCGCCACGGGTCGCGTCCGCCGACCATCCGATCCGATGGAATGCCGGTCAGGTTCTCGCAGGCCCGGTTCCAGTGGGTGACCTGGTGATCGGCGTCGATAACCAGGGTCGGAACCGGCGTCGATTCCAGGATCTGGTGAAGCCGCCCTTCGCTCTCCCTGAGATCGTCGACCGCCTGCTTAAACTCCCCATCGGATGCTTCCAGCTCGCCGATGCGCCGGCGCAGTTCCGCCAGTTCGGTCTCGTTGTGGGGCGATGGCCCTTTTTCAAATTCCAAATGCTTCATGCCCTATCCAGCCGCGTGCAATTGACCGATTCTCGAACAGCCCGGCGGTTAAAACACCCCCGTCGGGCGACAGCCGGACTATAAATAAAGGGAAGGAATAAGTCAATCGGATGGACTGGAACGCTGCGCGACGGGCCTCTCATGATACGGATAACCGTCTGATTCAAATTATATTTCAAACAATTATCAACCGTAGAGCGCGGCCGTCGGGATCGGGGGCGCGCAGACCGAGCTATGCCGACCGGTCCAGCGGCGCGTAATAATCGGGGCGACCAGGCGCGGCGGGGTCGGTTTGGGCGGCCGTCCAGGCGATCTTGCTCACGATTTCCGCCGGCCATTTCCGTAGTCGCTCATCCAGGGGAACGTTCGCCGAGAGGGCCCGCTCACACCAGACCCGGACTTGGTTATAGAGACGGTAATCGGGTTTGCCGGCCGCCTGGGAACCCCAGTAGCGATACTCCATGGCCGTCTCGTAAGCCGCATACCCGCTGCCGGTTTTCAGAAAAAGGGCTTTCATTCGCCTGATGCGGCGTCCCGGATCATGTTCGGAGCAGCGGCGCCGCCACACTTCGATTAGGAGATTGTCCGGAAAATCTTCTTTTCCCATGACTTTTTTAGCTTTTCGGGCGATATCCCTGAATTCCGGCAGGGGAAACGTGTTTTCGGCCTCGCCGGCCAGCTCGAGGGCCGAACGGGCGTCTCCCTGGAACATAAGGACCCAGGCCAGCGTAAGCGCCGCGTAGGGGTCTCGGTCCGTTTCCGACAAAACACGCCTCAAGGCGCTGATCCGCCGCGCCGGATCCGCTTCCGACAAGGCGGAAAATATCTTGCAATTGATTTCGACCCACCGAATCCGATCGAGTTCCGTTCGTTCCACCAACTCCGGAGTCGCGATTCCCGACGGAACGACGCAGTGGATGCGCCCCCCGGCGCTTTTCGATTCGATTACATCCCACTCGCCGGTCGGCAGGGAGAGGCGATGTACCGGAACCATCCGCGCCCCGGGGGTTCGCAGCGCCATTTCACAGGGCATCTCGAATCCCGCCCGGTCGTCGATGCGATACCGTTTTCCGATGCGGCCTTTTTTGGGGGCGTTTGAATTCGGCCTCCGGACGGGGGGCGCCGACGCCGTCCCAACCGAAAACGCGGCCCGACGCTCACGCTCCCGGAACGCCCACCGCTCATCGATCTCCCGCAAAGGCGGTCCGCAATGGACCGAGAAGTGTTCGGGTCGCACGCCGCTTTTATTGAAACCGGGTTGCAGTCGAAGAGCACGGCTCACCCATTCGGGCGGCACGGCGTCCAGCCCCGTCGGTGGACCCGATGTCGGGATATCGACACAATTCCAGGCCTCGATCATCACGGCGTATCCGCCGGACCACTCATCCGGGTCCAACAGCAAATCGTCGGGCCCCGCGAACAAGGTTTCCCAGGATAATTTACAACAGCGCAGACGGTCTTCGGACAGCTTCTCCACCACCAACAGCAGGATCGGTTCGCTCTCCGCCCGCGGGCCGCCGGTTAGGCGCAGCACCGAGCCCGGCGCCGGGCATTCCCCCCCGGCCGGGGCGTGATTTCGGGCGGACGCCTCCCTTTGAAGCTGCTTCAAGCGATGGTTTAAGGAAGACAGCAAGTCGCTGTGGCGATGGGTGTCGTTTTGATCCGTCACGGCGTGTTTAATCTCTCATTGCGGGGGATGTTCTTGAAGCCGGATAGACGGTTGGACGTCGAAATGACATATGGAATATCTCCTTGATTTTGGCGATTTCATTATACACCGTCGATTTTTTCAGTCCCGTGGAGGCGACGATTTCGGACGGCCCTAAGCCCATGAGAAAATGGTGGATAAAAATCGCCCGCTGCCGCTCCGTAAACCGGCGATCCACGATCTCCCGAACGCGGACTTTCATGGCCGGATCATCTTCTATGCCGGCGCAATGAATGGAAAACGACGACATATCGTCGAGGGACACTTCGGAAGGGGGCGTATTTCCATCGAAGCGACGCAGTAAAAAACTGCGTAAAACATCCAGAGAAATCCAGCCGGAAACGGCGGTAAACACTTCCATCAACTGCTCGCCGAGGTCGTCGTTGCCGATGACCGGATCGACTTTTTTGCTGCCGGGCCCGTACCGGAGGCGTCGCCATTCGGGCAAGACCGGCTCGATGGCCTCCAGTTCAGGCAATTCGACGAAGGCGTCGTCGGCATCCCCCCATCGACGGTAGGCCGGCGCCTTTTGTCGCGTCAGGCTTTCGACGCGTCCTTCATTTTCAAACTCATTCAGTTTGGCCCCGATTCGACGGATCAAATTCAGACCGACGGGGTTTCGACGGGCAACCAGGGTGGTCATATATTGATGGAACATCCGAACCATCAGCCCATCCGGATAATAGCAGACTTTTGGATTCAAAAAAAAGCGAATGCGTTCGTTTCCGTCCTCGAAAAGATAATCGACGATAAACCCCTCGGCAAGATCGATCATCCTCTTCCGGCTCCAGGAGCGCCAAAGCGGATCCACCAGACTGGGTGGATAGCGGCCAACATTATCCTTAACGAGCGTCTCCATTATATGGAAAAATGATAATGTCATCGGTTTTCCATTTCGGATGGACACCAATTCTTCCGCAAACCCGTAATCGGCCATCGATTCGATCCCCCCTTTTTGAATCTTTTTCGATTGTTCCGAGGTCGCATTGGACGGCCTTTCAAAAATCCGGATCGCCCAAACTTTTTTTTGGAAAAATTCCCTGATTGCGAGTTTTAAATAGCATAGAAAGCGGTCGGTTTCAACATGTCATCTTTTTTGTTCAGAATCAATTACTCAGCGTTCAAGTTTTTTGCGTTTAATTTTAAAGTACGTGTGTTTTAAATATGTTAAACATTCGAGCTGTCAATCCTGTTTTTGAGGCTGTATAATTATACAATGTTGAATTTATTGACAGGGCTGTGAAGTTGCCTGTTGTAAAAATGTCAACAAATTCAGTCAACAAAAAAAACTTGAACATCGAGAATTAAACAATCACTATTCCGCCGGCAGGGAGCCCAAGCCGTTCACTGAATTTTTTAAAGCAGGAGGGGATTCACCATGAAGATTAAATTGATGCTCGCCGCCGCGTTGTTGTTGTTGTTGTTGGGGCTGGCGGCGAATCTCGCGGTTGCCAAAGAGATAGAAATAGGAGAGACCCGATATATTTCCTGCCGCGACCTGCCGCTTCACGCATCCCCATCAGGGTTTTCAAACGTCCTGGATATTCTGGATTATGGAAGCGCCGCCGTCATCACCGAAACGGTCTATAAATCGTTAGATCCTGAAAAAAAAGATAAAGTTCTCGCCTGGGCAAAGGTAGAAACCGACCGCGAAGCAGTAGGGTATGTTGCCGGCGGTTGCCTGATCACTGAAAGATTGCTGAAACGGCAAGATCAGGGAAAGACATCCGGGAAATACACGAATACATCCGCTTCCGTTGCCGGCAAGGGATTCTCGGAGTCGGAGGAAGACATCGATCATCTTGCAATGAAGGGCTGGGGCGGCGATGCGAAAGGCGGAAATAATTCCGACTATGAAACGCTGAACGCCATTTTAAAAACCCCTGTGGAAACCAATCCAAGCGACGCATACCGAGGGTTTCGGATGGAAGGCGGATTGGCCGAATTCAAAGGAAAGCCGCGAGTGCCGGGAAAGCAATCGCCGGAAGAAGCGGAATACGTGGCCCAAAAAAACAGAGAAGTTCAATCGGCGAATACAGGGGAAACAGGAACGACAAATCAAAGAAAAACGGCAAGGGTATATCCGAAAGCTGAGACACCGACACACGCCAGGATGTCTGAGAGAACACTTCCGCCGGTTGACGAGCGGTTGTCCGCATCGGAGCTATATCATTGGATAAAAGTATACAGGAATAAAAATCCCAGACGAAGCATCGAACTCTGCAACAGAGCGATTCAAATCAATCCGCGATTCGCCCAGATTTACAACGAGAGAGGATATGCGAACGTTTATCTCGGCAATTACGAGAGGGCATGCGTTGACTTTGTATACGCGGAAAAGCTCGGGGACGATTTTGGCATCAAATGGTCCATGGCAAAGGGTTTCTGCCGATAACACCCATTGCATTCAACCTAAAAATTATTCTGTCTGAAACCAAAAATCATGGAGGAGCTTCAGATGAAGAAAATCGTTTTCCGTATATGCGCCATTATATCGGTCATTGCCCTGGCCACGGTTTGTCTGACGGGTTGCGCCGTCATATCCGATACTGTGAACGTCGCCGCGGACACCGCCGCGGAATTGGCGCCGGGCAATAAAAACATACAACAAGCATCTAAAATCGCAAAATCCGGCGCCACCCTTCTGGACAACGAAATCGGTCCCATGCAAAGGTTCCAGCTCGGCTATGAGGTATCGGCGAATTTTCTTGGCGAATACAAACCGCTGCCGCAAAATCATCCGACAAGTCTTTATCTGGCCAAAGTCGGCACGACGGTGGCGCTTGGCTCCACGGCGCCCTATCAGTTCCGCCACTACACGTTCTTACTGGTCGAAGACGATGAACTCAATGCTTTCGCCGCTCCCGGGGGAATTATTCTGGTGACTCAGGGGATGATGGAATTCCTTCAGAATGAGGATGAGCTGGCGGCAATCCTCGGCCATGAGGTCGCCCATGTTGAACTCGACCACGGCATTAGATCGGTCGGCAGAGAAAACATCATAAGGTTTTTTAATTTGATCGCCGACGCAGCGATTCAGCAATCCGGGGGCAGCGATAAGTCCAAAAAGATGATTATCGCGCTTTCGAAAAAGATCATGGATGTGCTGATGAACAAAATCAGACAGGGATACAGCGTCGATGTTGAAAGCGAGGCGGACCGTCGATCTGTCGAAATATGCCATGCTTTGGGCTACGACCCATACGCGTTGCCCAGATTGCTCGAACGATTCAAACAGGCCACCGGTAGCTACGGAGGAGCAAACTATCCGAAAGAACGTCTCGCCGACATTAAGGCCCACATTGCAGAAATGGGGCCGATTAAGCAACCCGATACAGATCCCATTCACCGCCAAAGATATCGGGTCGCCATCAATTCTTCAGGCCAGTAGTCGCCATTTTTTAACCACTTGTTTCTAAGAGCTTATCCGAAAACCTTAGATTTTGGTTCCAGGCAAGGCCGCAGCTCTTTTTCAACCGCGGGAATCAAAACCCTAAGCACCAGCATGCCGGGTAGCGGAAAGCCATAAAAAAAACCATGTCGGATTCAGAACAAATCAAAGACGACAATGCCGGGAACGAGAAACAGCTCACCGATCCCGATCATGAACAAGCCCAAAACAAAAGGATTTCGGATCAGGATGAGTTATTGCGGGAGCAGACCGAATATCTCTATCAGATCAAGAATCATTTCGTTCCGGAGCCGACGGAGGATTCCGAGCAAGAAAAACGATGGAAAAAGTATATCGCCGTCGTCGCCGCAAAGATCTGTCTGGTCGTCACCGGCATCCTTGCGCTCTGGGATGTCGGGACCTGGTACATCAACCATCTTCAGGTGAAGCACATGGCGCGTCGATATGCGACGGTCGCAAACGAAATGTATTATCAGGAAAACAATCCTCAAGTGGCGCTGTCTTTTATTGATCGAGCAATTGAACTGGACGATAAAAACGCGGAGTTTCGTTACATGCAGGCTTATATCAATGGCATGGCGGCGGTACGCCAATTGCTCAATCTTGACCGCCCCTATACAAAAACCGAACTGGACCAGGCGCATCAGTCTCTCGCCCAGGCTATCTTTCTAGAAAGAATTAAAAAAAAAAGACCTGAGCCCCATATCCTAAAAGGTCAAATTTACCTTGCGCTGAAGGAATATGGCCGGGCTTTGAACGAAATCAATCTGGCCATCTCGTTTGATGAAAAAAACGAGTATGCCTATGTCAGACTCGGAACGCTGCTCGCCGAGAAGGGCGAATCGGACAAAAGCCTGGAAGCATTCAAAAAAGCCATTGAAATCAATCCAAACTCAAAATGGGGGTGGCTATGGACAGGGATTGTTCTCACCCAACAAAAGAAAGATATTCCGGGCGCCCGGGAGGCTTATCGGAAAGCCATCGAGATTGATGGTCGGTTTGATCTGGCTTGGTATAATCGGGGGATGACCTGGCTGACGGGCGAAAAAAATTATGAAAAGGCGCGGGAACTGTTGGAAAAAGCCACTACGCTGAACCCGGACTACAAAGAGGCTTATTATGCGCTGGGTATGGTATATGGATATCAGAATCAGTACGAAATCGCCAAAGTCTATATGGACAAAGCCATCGCTCTCGACGACAAATTTCTAACGGCATTTAAGTGGCGCGGCATCATCTGGGGTGAACTGGGCAATTTAAAGGAATCTCTTTCTGATTTCAATAAAGCCATAGAACTCGACCCCAAAAACGCGGGGCTTTATTTGCGCCGCGCCAAGGCCTACGAAAAACTGGGCCAGTTAGACAACGCCATACGCGACTTGAGGTTTTCCCTTGAGATCGAACCTGGAAAGGGACGCACCCTTCTGTATTTGGGCAACGTATTTCTGCAGGCTGGCGAGCACCTGAAAGCGCTGGAGTACTATAACCAATCGTTGAAAATCAGAAAAGACTATGATGAAGCCTATGCTCAAATGGCCAAAGCCTGCGCTGCCCTGAATCAAATCGACAAGGCAATCGACGCCGTCAGTACCGCGATAAAAATTACTACTTATCAGCCGGAACGGTTCTATCTTCAGCGGGGAAAATTATACGAACGGGCCGGTCGGAAGGATTTAGCGCTCTCAGATTATTGCGAAGCGCGAAACCTCCAAAGCGGGTACTCGGATGCATGGCTGTTGGAAGCAAAATTGCTAAAAGATTCAGGAAAAATTGCAGCTTCCCTTATAGCCGTTAATAGGTATATCGAACAGCGTCCCCAAGATAAGGATGCGCAAAGGTTGCGAGACGAGCTTCTGAAGTTGGAAAAGGAGCCGAGAGATCAAAATCTATAAAACATTGTAATAGATAGCCTTTATTCCATCTGACAAAAATCGTGGCTGGCTTGCAAATATCCCGGTCGCTTGAAAAAGATACCATAAAGGACCAAACAGACATTCATTTCGGCGCCTTTCTAATCTGGTATACCCTTGATATCATTTTGATTATTTAGGATGTTCAAGTCATCAAAAAAGGGGATAATGCTTACAGAGGGATAGCCACCATCGTGCATCAGGGGGTCCAGCACAGTTCACTTCCGGCATGGGCAAACGTTTCGAGGAAACCGATGGAAAAGTAACAAGTTGTGGATTGAATGATGTCATGTCGCCATCCCCGCCTGGCCCCTTCCCGCCCCATCCTTAATAATCAGCACCACGCTGGCCAATATCAAAAAGCTCCCCACGTACCCCATGAAGGAGAAGTATTCCCCCCACAGAAAAAAGGCCACGATGGCGGCCACCACCGGCTCCAGGGTGCAGGTGATGGCGGCCCGGGTCGCTTCTATATACCGCTGTCCCAGGTAATAGAAATAATAGGAACAGTAGGTGCACAAAAACGCCAACAGGGTCATGGCCGCCCAGGCGGTCGGGGTTTTGTGGGTAAATTCCACGAATGGGTAAAGGCCCAGGGCCCCGAGGGGCATGGCGTAAAGGAAGAGGTTGGGCGAGGTGTAGCGCCCGGAAAAATGCTTGCCGAAGACGTAGAAAAGGGCGAAACAGAACCCGGCCGCGAGCCCGATGAAGACGGCGCCGGCGGTCACCGCGGCGCCGGCGCCGAGTCCGGCCTCTCCGGTTCCCAGGGACACGCCGACGACGCCCAGTGACGTGAGACAGAGGGCCGCCATCTTCGCCGGCGTCATGGCCTCTTTGAAGACGATCCGGGACATGATTGCCACCCAGGCCGGGGAGGTGTAGAGGAGGACCGCGGCCAGCGCCACGCCGCCCCGGCTAATGGCCAACTGGTAAAGGCCGTAGAAGAGGGCCACGCCGGTCAGCGCGAAGGCCGCCAGGGCCGGAACGTCCCCGCGCCGGAACCGGACCTGTCCGTGGAGCGCGGCGTGGGCCGCGAAAAAGACCCAGGCCAGGGTCGCCCGCCAGAAGGCGACCTCCATGGGCGACACCCCTTCGTGGAACGCGATCCGGGCAAAGGGCCCGATCATGCCCCACATGGCCGCCGCCAGAATGATGAAGAGATACCCTTTGACGCCCATGAACCGGGCTAAAACATGGAGTTGAGCAGCAGGGTCAGGGGACGGTCCTCTTCGGTGGCGCATTCATGGTGGAAAGATGCGGGAATCCGGTAATCGTCCGGGCCCGGATGGGCCGCCAGCCATTTTTCCCGAAGGGCCTCGACGGCCAGAAAAGCCGGGGACTCGATATCCACCACGCTCTTTTCGATCACCAGTTCCAGCCGCCCCTTGCGCTCCTCCAAATGCATGAGGGGGCCGATGGGGATGCCGATGGGCGCCCACTGATCGAATTCTTTCTCCAGGTTCCGGATGGCGGCCATCTGGCCGGTGACGCCGTTGGCCACGAGAGAAAAGACCGTCAGCCCCAGATTGTAGGTATAGGTCCGGTCGAACCAGGTGGGGTTGCTGCCCCGGCCGTCGTATCCGTAGAAATGGGTCTGGGTCTTGAAGCTGGGCAACGATTTCAAGTAAATCTTCTCGACAGGCGCCGGCACGTCGTCGGTCTCTTTCACGACCCCGGACCGCTGCAGCTCCTGGCGGAGCGTCTTCAGAGAGATGATCGCCTCTTTCACCAGCAGATGGGAGTCGTCGCCGTCGTAGTTCCTGAACAGGGCCGCCCCGTAATAATCCGGATCAAGACCGCCGTTTTTGAGGATCTTCCCGTAGTAGCTCCGCTCGATGCCGACCTTGTAAACCCCTTTTTCTTTCAAGGTGTTCAAGTAGTCCTTCACCAGCCCCATGATCACCTTGTCGGTTTCCACCTGGGAAAACTGGAAATTGCCGTGGCTGTCCCGTTCGGTCAACAGCCCCTCCTGGAAAAAGGACGGAATGACGGCGAACAGATCGTCGTCCCGGGTGTTCCAGATGGTGAAGGTCTCCTCCTCCCGGGACAGCCTCGCCAGCCGGTTCAGGTAATCGAGTTTGTCCTTCAGGGTTGGGAACTCCGCATGAAAATCATCATCGTGGCTCCGATTGTAATCGGCGATGATGGTGTTGAATTTGATGATGAAGATCTGGATCTCGTTGATGAACTCCAGAAGCCCTTCGGGGATGACCAGGAGGCCGTAGTTCTTGCCAGTCGAGGCCCGGCGGACGATGGCGTCGCAGATCACACGGGAGAGGTGGCGCAGGGTCACGCCGTAGGCCGTGTAATCCACCGTCCCCGCCTTTTCGGCCTTGTCGATCCGCCGTTTATCCACGTAATCGGCCAGATCCTCGCCGATGAGGGTGATGTTGGCGTGGGTCTGGAGAGCCGTTTCCAGGGCCAGATGACTGGCCACCCGGCCCATGACCTTGCAGATGTGCCAGTATTTGACGTCCGACGAACAGTCGGTGCAAAGATTGGCGATCTCGGCGGCGAATCCCCGGGCCGCCGAATGGAACCCGAACGACATGGCGCACAACACCCGGCCGTCGGCGTCGCGCACCTGGATGTCGCCGTCGATGGTCTTGGGCACGCCGATGACCTGAATCCCGTCGGCCGTCATCTCCTGGGCCAGGAAGGCGGCATTGGTGTTGGAATCGTCGCCCCCCACCACCACCAGGGCGTCGAGGGCCAGCGCTTTACAGGTTTGGCGTGAGAGTTCCATCTTTTCTTTGGTGTCGATCTTGGTCCGGCCGGTCCTGATCATGCCGAAACCGCCCAGGTTCCGGTATCGGTCGACGATGTCGGCGGTCAGTTCCATGCTCTCGTTTTCAATGATCCCGTCGGGCCCCATGAGAAAGCCGTAGATCCGATTTTCAGGATTGGCCGCCTTGGCCGCGTCGAAGATGCCCGCGATGACGTTGTGCCCCCCCGGCGCCGGTCCGCCGGAAAAGACGACGCCGATGTTCCGCCGTTTCGTGTAGCGGGACTTGAAATCGGCGTCCGGCGCCTCCACGTCCTCCACCCGCTGAACTTTATTGTGGATTATGTCGGGCAGCTGACGGGCCGCTTCCCCGTGGATATGGAACCGGAACTCGTCGGCGGGCGTCAGGCGGGTGAAAGGCGTTTGGAACACCTTGCAACGCGGGGGAACCGATTTCCGCCGTTCCGTCAGCTCCCGGTTGACGCTGTCGGTCACATCCTGAACCCGTGAGTCCTCGAGCAGTTCCGTCGTCGATATGGGTTTGTTGTCAGACATGGCTTTTCCCCTCCATTGTGGTTGTGGTCGATTGGGTTTCCGGGAAAACCGTCTCCTGGGTTCGGCGTTCTTGCGCGCCGATGCCGCGATAAGACAAGCAGGATACCATTTTACGAAGCGTGCTGTAAACAGTTTATGATCAGCCTTTTTCTTCTCAATCGGATGGAAAAATAATCATTTACAATCGCGCCGAACTGATATAAAACGCATCTTTATTTGATGGTGATCGCTTCATCGGTTAAGGTGAGTTCACCCCGACCGAACCCCCAAAGAGCCGGCGGAGATCATCTGCCCGAAATGCCATTACACCGAAATTATCTACCTGCCCCAGCAGGAGATGCCCATATGCCCGGACTGCCGGAAAGGCCGGATGGTCTTTCGGGAGCTGCTCAAAGAAGGCAAATCCTATTAACCCCAAACTTAAGGAGTAAAAAAACATGAAGAAGCATTTGGCAAAACTTGCGGCGATCGCCACCGTCCTGACCCTTGTGTTTTCAGCGGCGGCCATCGGCGCGGACATCGAACTGGCCCGGAAATCGACCATCGAGGACATCCTGAAGCGCGGCGAGTTGCGGGTCGGGTTCGAGGCGGGCTACGTCCCCTTTGAAATGACCGACAAGAACGGCCGTTTCGTCGGGTTCGACATCGACATGGCCAAGGAGATGGCCAAGGCCATGGGCGTCAAGTTCGTCCCGGTCAACACCGCCTGGGACGGCATCATCCCGGCGCTTTTGAGCAACAAGTTCGACATCATCATGTCGGGCATGACCGTCACCCAGGAGCGGAACCTCAAGGTGCTCTTCGCCGACCCCTACATCATCGTCGGCCAGACCATTTTGCTCCACAAGAAGCACGAGGGCGACGTCACCTCCTACCGGGATCTCAACGATCCCGAATACACCGTCACCTCCAAGCTGGGCACCACCGGCGAGCAGGCGGTCAAACGCAACATCCCCAAAGCCAAATACAAGTCCTTCGAGACCGAGACCGAAGCCTTCCTGGAAGTCCTCAACGGCAGGGCCGACGCCTACGTCTACGATCTGCCCAACTGCGTCTACCTCTACGCCCAGCAGGGCGAGGGAAAGGTCGTCTTCCTGGACGAGCCCTTCACCTACGAGCCCCTGGCCTGGGCCATCAACAAGGGGGACCCGGACTTTTTGAACTGGCTCAACAATTTTCTGCGCCAGGTCAAAAACGACGGCCGCTACGAGCGGATCTACGACAAATGGATCAAGGGTACGGACTGGATGAAAGAAATCCAGGAGTAGCGTAAGCCGGCGAAAGGGAGGCGCCCCGCCTCCCTTTTTTCGTTCACCCCCCCACCCCGCGAGCAACCGACCATGATAGTACGAAAGCGTATCGCTCATCACGCGTTCTGGCAGGCCGCCTTTTTCGGGATCATCGCCCTGGGCATCGGCCTCCTCTGGTGGGCGTCCAGCGAAGTCGAATACGTCTGGCGATGGTACCGGGTGCCCCAGTACTTCATCGCGCAAATGGACGTCGAGATCAACGCCGAAATCGAGGGCACGGTCAAGGCCGTCGAAGAAAAAGGCGACAAGGTCTTCATCACCGTCGCCGGCGCGTATGACAAAGAGACCTATGCGGCCCCCGCCGGCAGCGCGCGGGTCTACGAAGGGGATTTCGCCTTTCCCGGCGACCCGCTGGCCGTCTATGAGGTCACCCGGCCGGGCATTCTCCTCCAGGGGCTCTGGATCACCCTCAAGGTCAGCTTCATCGCCATAATTTTCGGCATCCTCCTGGGCCTCTTCACCGGTCTGGCCCGCATCTCCGACAACCCGTGCCTGCGGTGGCTGGCCATCACCTATATCGAATTCATCCGGGGATCGCCGCTCCTGGTCCAGATCTACCTCTGGTACTTCGTCTTCGGCACCATCATCAACAACCTGCTCGCCAAGCAGGGGATTCCGCCCATATCGTCGCTCTGGTACGGCGTGGCCTCCCTGGCCATCTTCGCCGGCGCCTACGTGGGAGAAATCGTGCGGGCGGGCATCCAGTCGATCCACCGGGGACAGACCGAAGCCTCCCGGTCCCTGGGCATGAACTACGTCCAGAGCATGGTCCACGTCATCCTGCCCCAGGCCATGCGCCGCATCCTGCCGCCCCTGGCCGGTCAATTCATCTCCCTGATCAAGGACTCGTCCCTTCTGGGCATCATCGCCATCCGCGAGCTGACCAAGGCGACCCGGGAAGTGGTCACCACCAGTCTTCAGCCCTACGAACTCTGGTTCGTCTGCGCCATCCTCTATCTCGTGCTGACCTTTTCCCTGTCCATGTTCGTCCAATATCTGGAAAGGAGGACCCTGATCTCGTGATCGACGTTCGCAACATATCCAAAACATTCGAAGGCGCCGAGGAGGTCAAGGCCCTGGTGGATGTCACGACGTCCATCGAAGCCGGCGACGTGGTGGTGGTCATCGGACCCTCGGGATCGGGGAAGAGCACCTTCCTGCGATGCCTCAACAAGCTGGAGACCGCAGACGAAGGCGGCCATATCTACATCGACGGCGTGGACGTCCTCCATCCCAAAACCGACATCAACAAGGTCCGCGCCGAGGTGGGGATGGTCTTCCAGCAGTTCAACCTCTTCCCCCACAAGACGGTGCTCCAGAACGTGACCCTGGCCCAGCGGGTGGTTCGGAAACGGGACAAAGGGCCGGCCCGGGAAAAGGCCATGCAGCTCCTCCAGAAGGTGGGGATCCACGAAAAGGCCAACGTCTATCCCGACAACCTCTCGGGGGGGCAACAGCAGCGGGTGGCCATCGCCCGTGCCCTGGCCATGGACCCCAAGGTGATGCTCTTCGACGAGCCCACCTCGGCCCTGGACCCGGAGATGATCGGCGAGGTGCTGGAAGCCATGAAGACCCTGGCCAAGGAGGGGATGACCATGGTGGTGGTGACCCATGAAATGGGGTTCGCCCGTGAGGTGGCCGACCGGGTGATCTTCATGGACCACGGCGCCATTGTCGAAGAAGGCACCCCGGAGCATTTCTTCGTCAACCCGATCCATGACCGGACGAAGTTGTTTTTGAGTCAGATACTTTAGCGCGGGAGTCTTGCCCCCTCGCCGTCATCAATCCAGATCAGGCAAACTTCTCAACCCCGCGTGAGACAACAAAGCGTCAAATTCCTTCCGGGTTGACCAGAAAACATCCTGATCAGCCGCGAATTTTTCCGCATCGGGCGTCAGGCCGTCGTGGGCAAAAAGCCATAAGCGGATGAGCTTCGGGTTTTTTTCCCGCCGGACGATGTCAGCCTGGGCCATGAGTTCATTCATTGCGGCCATGCCGATCTTTTGACCTGTCACCCATTTGCTCTGGCATATCCATTTTTCCGAAGGGCCCGCGCCGTAAACGTCGATTTCCCGCCCTTTTCCCGAACCCAGGCGGACCCTTTGGCGGACATAAACAAAATACGGAACCGGGATGTCCGCGTCTGAATGGAGAAACCGGCCGGGCAGGATTTTATTCTGTAAATTGAGGAGAATCTGGCTCATATGCACCTCCGCGAGATAGCCTTTGTATTCGCTGATTCTCCGCTTCAGGCCCTGATATTCATCCACCAGCGTTTCCCGAACAGCGGCCTTGCCAAGCCCTTCAACCTCTATTTTCCCCCATACTTTTAAAAACGCCCGAAGAATGGGGTCTTTCACCCTTCGGAACCAGTCGCCAAGCTCCAAATATTCCACGAGATCGCCCCTGGACAGTCTGACAAGCACGTCCCGGATGGTTTCCAGGGACACGTCTCCCCCCTCGCGTTCCCGAATGGTCCGCTGAATCCGCTCTAAATTTAGTTCGTTTCCGCGATCTTTGTCCTCATTTTCTTCCAGGGCCGACAGGTAGAGAACCCATTTGGTGATCTTGTGTTCGTTGACGCGCTCAATCCACCGGGATACCTGGTCGTTGAGTTCTCCCCAAATAAAACCGGAACTGATGTCAACCGCGAGGATTTTATTCAGTTTTTCCTCATCCGCTATCGGCTCGTTCAGTTTTGCGCTCTGTCTGACAAGAGCGTTGATGTAAAACGGATTTCCCCCGCAACGCTCCGCAATCGCGGGCGCTATGATTTCCGGGATATCCGCGCGGTAATACTTGGCCGCGTTTAAAGCGAGTTTTGTTCCCCAATACCCGGTCATGCCCTCGATCTCATGGCTGTCAAACCTTCCGAACAGAGAGCCCCTGCCGATGATTTCCCGGGCAAGAATGCTCATGGCCGATCCGGTGACAAAATGGGGGCAGGTGGGAGATTCCACAGCCTCCTGCATGCATCCGGCAATGTCGAAGTTATATTGCGGCAGGCGGGTGTTCTGGAATTCGTCAAGAAAAACAACGATGGTGGATTCATCAATGTCCGAAACCCTCCTGGGCATTCCCAGGGCGTCCCTATGAGGCAAAATGCTGTTTCCTGTTTCAATGTCCTCACGCAGATGCAAAATCATGTCAAGGGTTCTGGTAAAGGGATATAACGACCTGGACTGCTCAATTTTCGCCAGCAGTTTTTCTCCCCTGACATCTTCAGTTACGATGTCAGGCTGTCTTGTGTAAAATCCGACATAATAGCGCAGAAAATTTTCCACATAGTCTGTAGCGAAACGTTTTTCATCAACAGCAGTGTCCGGGAAACTAAAATAAACAGGCGCCGCCGCATCCGGAGACTTGGGGTCCTGCTCAAAAAAAAGCCGGTTCACCACCCGTTTGAATATCTCGGTCTTTCCCATTCGGCGTTGTCCCAAAAACACGGTGGACATGGCGCGTCTGCTGGCCGCTTTCAGGGCTTCCATGTAAAAATAGTCGATAAATTCCTGTCTATCCGTGTAAACCGCTTCAGGAACCAAGGGCCTGACGACCCAATCGGGCAAAGTTGACGACTTCATGGTTTCTCCTTTTTTGATGTCGATTTCAACCGCCCCACCAGCCACCCGTCCATCATCAAATGCGCAATGTGGTGAACCACGATCACCACCAGGGCCTGGCCATAGGCGGGAAACAGCGACACCTGGAGGATGAGGGTCAGGGTCAGGGTCTTCTGGGCGCCCATGAAGATCAGGCTCTCCCGCCGGCCCGGCCCCATGGAGAGGACCCGGGCCGCCGACCAGGCCCCGGCCAGCAACAGGGCGTGAAATCCCGCCGTTAACGCCAGGATCAGGCCCAGATCCCCCGCCCCGCCCAGCAGGGTCCGCCGGGATCCCGCCACCCCGATCCAGACCATGACCACGATCAACCCCTGAGAGATCCGCTGCATCGTCTTGCCCCACCGCTCCAACCGCTCCCCGAACCGCCATTTGGCGACCAGCCCCAGGATCAACGGCAGCAACACCAGCATCGCCAGCCGCGCCATCATGGCGACCCGGTCGATGGAGACGTCCGCCGCAGCCCCGGCCAGGGGGAGCAGCATCGGCAGAATTATCGGCACGACCACCACCGCCAGGCTGTTGGCGATCACCGTGATCACCAGGGCGTGGGCCATGTTCCCGCCGGCGGCCCCGGTCATCACCACCCCGCTGGACAGGGTGGTGGGCATGGCCGCCACCAGGAAGATGCCGATCTTGATCCCGTCGGACAGGGGGGTCAGCCCGAAAAGCGCGCCCACGGCCGGACCGAGGCCGAAAATCACCCCCAGCGCCGCCGCCGTCCCTTTCACCTCCCGCAACCCCGCCGCCAACTGACGGGCGTCGAGCATACCCCCCGACATGAGAAAAATGGCGAAGATGACCGCCGACGGCGCGCCGTGATCCCGGAGCCACATGCCGGCGTCGGTGACGGTCTCCGTGGCGTCGATCACCGTGACCGCCACCACCAGGATCAGCGCCGACAGGAACCACTGCCGGCGGAAAAAACCGATCATCGCCGGCCCTTTCCCATCACCCCTGAAACCGCCCTGTGAGATCCCCGGCCGCTCTGATCGTCCGTACCGGAAAGGCACAGGAAGAAGTAGGATAATTCTACCACCCGAATGCGTATTCGGACCATTGTGATTCTATTGGTTAAACAATACATTACGACCTATCTTCTCTTCCGGGAAGAAGCGGATTCCAAACCAGCGCGGGAGGCGACAACGCTATGAGCAGCAACCATATCATACTGGACGAAGACGCGGAAAGGCTTTTCAGCGAACTGAGGGGACTCGGCGACCGGGCGTCGATCCTCGCCTACGGCGGTTCCAACGGCGATTCGGAACTCGACGAAGCCGAGGCGGCCCTGGATCAGGCCCGGCTCGACACGATTCAGCTGACCTACCAGATCGCCGCTTTTTTCACGACAACCCATTTTCTCCAGGGCATGAAAACCGGTCGGGACGAGATGACGGAACTGACCGAGTCCCTCAATAAACTGGCCCGCCCGCCCCACCGGGACGGCCGCCTCCTCGTCCGGTTCCGGGGGTTTCCCACCGGCGCCCAAGTGCCTCCGGAAAACGATTACGTGATCCGGCTCGACGACCTGGAGATCGATGCGGCCCAGGGCTTTGCCCTCTACAACCGGATGGGCGTCCGTATGAGCCATCTGCCCGCTCGGCTGGCAAAGGCATTTAAAGTGCTGGCCGATCACGGCATCAGCACCCTGAACCTCGCCATGCCCCCCGGCCCCCAGCAACCGTCGGGCCCCTTCTGCCGACGGCTCAGCACCTGTCTTCAGATCATCTCCCGATACGGCGACGCCCGGAAGCGCGGGACCGACATCGAGTTCGAGGTAAAGGGGGAGAAAAAGAAATTGCCGGCGATCCTTGACGAATCGGGACGGCCTGACTTCAACCTCACCCTCCTGGCCGCGTTGAACGACATGAGCGCGGAGAGCATGGCGGCCCTGGTCCGCCGGGTGGACGGCTGGATGAAGCGGACCCCCGCCAACCCCTTTTTCGGGGTCTACGACGCCATCTTCGGGCTCCGCCAGCTCAAAGGCAAGCTGGTCAAGCCGCCCATCGAGGTCAACAACATCAAATGGCTGGCCATGGAAGGCCGGCGTCAAACCCAGTACCCGGCGGATGCGGCCCAAAAGGCCCAGGTGGCCCGGCTGGCCGACCACCACTTCGATGCGGCGCCCCATCGGGCGGCCCAATCCCTCCAGGCGGTGTACGGGGAGGATTACGACCAGGTCAACGCCCCCAAGCTGGTCCAGCGGCTCCACCACGCCGGCGAACTGCTCGCGGCGGCCGAAAAGACCGGGGCCTCGGACCGGATCGAAAAAGAAGTGCTCCGCAACATCCAGGGGCGACTCGAACAGGTCAAGGACGACGTGTTCGACAACCTGATCGTCGGACGCGAGGGGATCACACTGCAGGCGACCGACGGAAAAGACACGGCGGTGAAACCGGTCAACGGTAAACTCAGCCGGCTGCTGGCCGGCCACAAGGGCCGGATCCGCACCCAGCGGAAGATGAAGAACCTCGTCCGGCAGCCCATAACCTTCGACGAACAGGACTTCCGCGCCGCGGCCCAGGAGTTCAAGATCTCCGCGGAAGCGGCCAAAGATCTCATGGGCCTCCTGCAACAGTGTTTCGACGCCAGGGGCCATTTTCTCCGGAGCGTGTTCGAACGGTTCATCCCGGCCTTCGCCGCCCACGAGAAAAAAGTCTTCGACTTTCTGTGGCACTACCTGAAGGAGACGCCCCACCGATCCGACCGGGTGGCGTTTCTCAATGCCCTCCAGCTCCTGATCTCAAAGATGAAGGAGCCGGTCTTCGCCATCGAGATGCTCCTCGATGACGTTCTCCGGGACCCCGACCGCATCGATTTTTCGGACCGGAACGCCTTCATGCTCTCCAACATCCTGGTCCGGACCTACAACAAAGAGATGGACACCGACATCGAACTGACCCCCGAGGAAGTGCTGGCGGTCCAGAACGGCCTCGACCGGAAAGTGGCGGCGGCCATGGCCCGGCGGATCGACGGGAAGCAATCGGTATTTCTCCGGAAAATCCGGACGATCCACAGCCGGCTCAACCTGGGCCTGGCGGGGGAAAAAACCCTGCCGTTCCGGTTTCTCCTCTCCCTGGAGCGGGAGATCTACATTTTCCTCTCCCTTGTGGGCGGAACCACGGCCCGGGCCGTCCTCCGGAGCGCGATCAAAACTTACGGCAACGCCGACGCCGCCGTCTACCGGATGCCCGAAAGCCACCGCCACGGCGAGGCCCTGCTCCAGCACCTCACCGTGGTCATCCGGGGGGTGGGCCGCATCGGGCAGGACCACGACCTGCCGTCTCTTCACCAGGTCAAGGAGGACCGGACCGGCTTCGGGCGCCTCTGGGAGGGCCCCCGAACCGCGGCAAAGGTCCAGCGGCTCATGCACTGGATCGACATATCGGAAAAAAAGCTGCACCCCGACAGGGGCGGCGGCCGAATCTCTTACCGCATGGCCGCCGGCACGGCAAAAGCCTCCGCCATCTGATCGACGGTCAAACCCTCCCGCCCCCAAACCCCACCTACCGCGCTGCGTGATGGGGCCCCTCCTACCTCTTGGGGCCCCATCATATTCTCCATCTGTCGCTCCCGCGCCCCGGCCGGTCCCTTTTCCGTTTGAATTTCGAGTGGGTTTTTGTTAGCGTGGGATCGCTTTCCTTATGAATGCACAATGGGCACGAACCACGGTTTACAACGCACTGGAACAACGAGAGGAAAGATTCGATGAAAAAACACGGCGCCTATAACGGAACGCGGCGGGCCGAATGCCGGATTTGGCTTTTGGGACTTACGATGCTGCTGACGGGCCTCCTGCCGTGGGGAACGGGCTGCGGCGAGTCGGATCGGCCGGATCTGCGCATCTCCTCGACCGCCATCACGGTGGCGGTCGGCGAGACCGGGACGATCACGGTCAACGGCGGTCGGTCCCCCTATACCCTGAGCGGGGACGAGAACAGCGCCATCGCCCGGGCGACCCTGGAGGGCCACACCGTCCGGGTGACCGGGGTCTCCCCCGGCGCCACCGCCTTTACCATCCACGACAGCGACGAATACTCCGAACGGATCAGCGTTACCGTAACCGGCGCGGCGCCCCTGTCGGAACTGAACGAGATCCAGAACGCCATCGCCGACCGGTCGGCCCGGTGGTCGGCCGCGGACACCCCCATCTCGGACCTGTCGGCGACCGACCGGCAAATCCTGCTGGGGGCTCTCACCGACAGGCTGGGCGCAGGCCGATCCAGCCGCGCCGCATCATCGCCGGGACTGCCCGATCCGTCGGAACTCCCGGCCGCCTTCGACTGGCGAAACCGGGACGGCGTCAACTACGTGACCCCGGTCCGATACCAGGGGCTGTGCGGGTCCTGCTGGGCCTTCGCCTCCATCGCGGCCCTGGAATCCCAGGCCCTCAGGGCCGGCCTCTCGCCCGTCGTCGCCGACGACCTGTCTGAACAGATTATCCTCTCCTGCGGCGACGCCGGCGGCTGTGGGGGGGGTTATATCGACGCGGCCGCCGAATTTCTCAACACATCGGGCACAGCCCCGGAAACCTGCTACCCCTACACGGCCCGGAACGGCCGATGCGAGAACGCCTGCGCCGACTGGGAAAGCGACCCCGTCAAGATCGACGGATGGCATTTCGTCTCCGCCGGCCGGACCGCCTCCGTGGATCGCCTCAAGCAGGAACTTTACGCCTACGGCCCCCTGGTGACCCTCCTCCAGGTCTTCACGGATTTCTACTACTACGACAGGGGCGTCTACTCCCACGTCTGGGGCGGATGCGAAAGCGACTCCGGCGAGTGCGGCCACGGGGTCCTCATCGTCGGCTGGGACGACGCCGAAGAGGCGTTCATCGTCAAAAACAGCTGGGACGAGGACTGGGGCGAGGACGGATTCTTCCGGATCGCCTACGGCGAGGCGACCGGCGACACCCGGTTCGGCCGATGGACCATCGCCTATCGGAAGGTCCAAACCGTAACGGCGGTCGTTTTCGCCGACCCCGCCCTGGAAGCCGCCGTCCGGAGCGTCGTCAACATCCCCGAGGGCGACCTCTTCCCCGAAGATCTTGCGGGCGTGAGAACACTCTCCGCCCCGGAAAGCGGCATCGCCGATCTGGCGGGCATCCAGCACCTCGTGGATCTGATGATGCTGAGCCTGCCGGGCAACGCCGTCAGCGATCTCGGGCCGCTCTCCGGCCTGATCCACCTGACGGACCTGGACCTCTCGGGCAACAGCGTCTCCGACATCGGCCCCCTGATGGACAACGAAAGCATCGGCGCCGGCGACTGGATCGATCTCAGGGGCAACCCCCTGGGGGAGACCGCCTGCGCCGGGGACATCCCCGACCTGGAAGCCGGCGGCGCGAAGGTCCGACATGACTGCGCCTCGGTGATCGCCGACACCTTGCTCATGTCCGACGGCGCCGAAATCCACTATGAAATGGCCGGCGACGGCGAACCGCTGATCCTGATCCACGGCCTGGAGACCGACGGACAGGGCGATTTCAAGGGGCTCAATTCCTGGGATCCGCAATTCTCCGTTTTTTCCCAACACTACAAAACGATCCGCTTCGACATCCGGGGCTTCGGGGAATCGAGCCGCCTGGTGGGGGATCATCCCCTGGATGGCTTCTCCTGGGCCGATGGCGCCCACCGGACCACGGCCGACGTCCGAGAATTGATGACGGAACTGAACCTCGGGACGGCCCATATCGCGGGCATCTCCCTGGGCGGCGCCATCGCGGCCCAGATGGCCGTCTTTTATCCTGAACAGGTCGACAAGCTGGTCCTTGTCAGTCCCTGGGACCGCACCTTTCCGGATTCCGACTCCCGCCTGTCGGAAATGGAGGCCGTTTCCCACAAGACCGCCCTTATCGGCGGCGAGGATGATCCGGACTTCGATTCCTCGGTCGCGGCCGTTCGGGCAAGGGGATACACCCCCTTCCTGGAAGAACGCATCGCCGGGGCGGGGGCCTATCCCAACGCCGACCGGCCCGAGGGCTTCAACGCGACGGTCCTCGATTTTCTGGCGGATCCGATCCCCGGGACCTATGCCCTCAACATACTGTTGAACCCGGCAAGCCCCGACGACCTTGGACTCGGCGAGAAGGTCTTCGCCACCTTCGACTATGTGATTGGGGCGCCGGAAGGGGCCTACATGTGGGCCAAACCCGTGGAACGGAACGGAGGCCAGCACCACGAGCCCTCCCTGATCCTGACGGATACCGGCAAGGTCACCCGGTATTTCTACCTTGACATCCCCGCCACCGTCGCCCAGGTGGAAATCCTGATGGAATCGGCCACCCGCCCGGACAACCCGGAAGGAACGGCCGAGATCCTGTACAAGGAGATCCTGCCGGTGGACTACACCTGGACCGCCGAGCCCTGAGAGGCCGCCGGCGTCCGTTTTCAACTTTAGCCGTTTTACCCGCTCCCCTCCCCTTTTCCGCGGAAAAGAGAGGGGAGTCCCGTTTTCAGCAGAGGAGATTTTCGGTCCATGAGACTGAAAAAAATGGAAATCACCGGGTTTAAATCCTTCGTGGAGAAGGTCGGCATCGACTTTCCCCCCGGGGTTTCCGCCATTGTCGGGCCCAACGGCTGCGGCAAGAGCAACATCGTGGACGCCCTCCGGTGGGCCATGGGGGAGCAGAGCGTCAAGCAGCTCCGGGGCAAGTCCATGGAGGACGTCATATTCGCAGGAACCGACGGCCGGCCGCCGCTCAACATGGCCGAGGTTTCCCTGTTGATGGCCAACGACGGGCAAGGCCCTGACGGAACCGCCCCCGAGGTTCTGAAAGATTTCACCGAGGTGATGATCACCCGCCGCCTCTACCGGTCCGGCGAGAGCGCCTATCTTCTCAACCGGCTTCCCTGCCGGCTCAAGGACATCCAGAACATCTTCCTGGGCAGCGGCATGGGGGCCAAGTCCTACGCGGTCATCGGTCAGGGCAACATCGGGGCCATCACCGACGCCGGCCCCGAGGAGCGGCGCTTCTTCATCGAAGAGGCCGCCGGCATCACGCGATACAAAAGCCGGAAGGCCGAAACCCTGCGGAAACTGGAGGCCACCAACGTCAACCTCGACCGGGTCAACGACATCGTCGCCGAGGTGGCCCGACAGCTCAGCGGGCTCCAGCGGCAGGCCAAAAAGGCGGAGCGGTACAAAACCCTCCAGGCCCGGATCCGAATCCTCGACCTGAACCTCTCCATCCGCCGGCACGACGCCCTCTCGGCCGGGATCCGGGAAGCCGAAGGGCAACTCCGGAAACTGAAGGACGCGGAAGGGACCGAGACCGCCGCCATCCGGCGGCTGGAAGCCGACATCGAGGGGATCAAGCTCGCCCGCCACGGGAAAAACCAGGAGATCTCCCAGCGGAAATCGGACCGGTTCGACACCCAGCGGTCCATCGACAAGGCCGAGAACGACCTGTCCCACCTCCGGGAGAGGATCGGGCGGCTCACCGACGAGATCGGCGAACTCAAAACAGGGCGGGAAACCCTGGAAGACAAAAACCGGTCCATGGCGGCGGAAATCGCCCAGGTAACCGAAGAGACCGCCGGACTGGAAAAAGAGGCCGCGGACGTCCAGGCCGACGTCGAACGGGAGGAAGCCGGCGGACGGGATCTCAAGGCGGCCCTGGCCGATGCCAACCGGGACCTGGCCGCCCAAAAAACGGCCCTGGACGACCTCCTGAAGGAAGAGACCCGACACCGGGCCGCCCTGGACAACGCCCTCCAGAACAAGGAGAGCCTGGAACGCCGGCGAAAGCGGGCCGACGAAGAGACGCTCCTGGCCCGGCGGGAGGCCGCCGAAAAAGAGCGGGAAGACGCCGCGGCCCGGGACAGACTGGCCCGCCGCGGGGAAGCCGTGAAAACCCTGGACAGCCGGCTGGCAGGTCTCAACGACGCCCTGGAAACCCGGCGAAACGATCTTGCCGGTCAGACCCGGCGGGTTCAGGCCCTGGAACGGGAACGGGACAAGATTCAGTCCCGGCATGCGGCCCTTAAGGAGATGGCCGACACCTACGAATGGTACCGGGAAGGGGTCAAGGCCGTCATGACCCGGGATGAGGGCCGGCCCCCCGACGGCGTCCTGGGACTGACCGCCGACATTTTGGAGCCGTCCCCCGGCTATGAAACCGCGGTGGAGGCGGTGCTGGGGGAGACCCTCCAATACGTGCTGGTCCGGACCCCCGAGACGGGCGCCGAGGCCGCGGCCTTTCTTCGATCCGAAAACAGGGGCCGGTCCGGGTTTATCCCCGTTTCGTCGATCCGCCCGGTGAACGGCGGCAAAAACACTGGTGAAAATCCTGTAGGGGCGAAAAATTTTTCGCCCCTGCTGGACTATGTCCAGGTGCGGGAAGGGTACGAGGCCATCGGCCGATCCCTGCTGGGTCACGTCCGGGTGGCCGACGACCTGTCCGAAGCCATGGCCCTCGCCCGGGACGGAGACGCCCCCCAGGCGGCGGTTACCCTGGGCGGCGACGTGATCACCGCCCAGGGAATCCTCCTGGGGGGCAGCGCGGAGACCCTGTCCGGCATCCTGGCCAAAAAACAGGAGCTGAAAACCCTCGCTCGGGAAATCGCCCGTCTCGACGGCGCGCTGGAAACGGAACGCAACTCCCGGGCGGCAATGGAAAAGGCCTTGGCCGGGCTGACGGAAGAGCGCAACGTCCTTTCCGAAGACCGCCAGGAAGCGGTGGAGGATGAACTGGCGGCCCAAAAGACGGTCTATGCGGCGGCCGAAGCCCTGAAACAGGCCAGACGCCGCCTGGAGACCGTCCAGGGGGAAGAAGCGCGCCTCCTGGACGAGGCCGACGAACTGGCCGAAACGGCGGACGCGTCGCGGGCCGCCCTGACGTCCCTCGCCCAAAAGGTGGAAAACGCCAGAGAGGCCGCGGCCCGCAAGGAGGCGGAAACCGCGGACCTCACCGACCGGCTGTCGGCGTTCAACGACCGGACCGTGGACCTCCGCATGCGGCTCACCGCCCTGAACAGCCGACTCCAGAACAGCCGCGACACCCTCAGGCGGCTCCGGGAGTTCCGGAAAGACGGCCTCGCCCGGCTGGAACAACTGGGACGGGACATCGACATCAAGGAAAAACGTCAACAGGAAGCGGAGGAAAAGATCGCCGCCGAATCCCACAAGCTGACGGTGATGTACGCCAACCTGGAGCATCTGAACACGGCCCTGGAAAAGAGCGAAGCGGAATTTTTCGCCATCGACGCCGACCTCAAAAAAAAGGACGCGGCCATCGCCGAGGCCCGGCGGGGGCGGGAAGAGACCCAGGAGGCGATCCGGTCCCTGGAGATGGAACAGTCCCAGCGACAGATGAAGGCCGACAACATCGAATCCCGGCTGGCGGAACGGTACCACGGCGACATATCCGACCTCCGGGCCGAAATGGCCGAATCCGGGGCGGTAGAGGAGACGATGGACGACGCGGCCATGGCCGAGGAGCTGGCCGAATGCCGGAAAAAAATCGGGGCCATCGGCGACGTCAACATGGGCGCCATCCGGGAATATACGGAACTCAAGGAGCGCCACGACTTCCTCCTCGCCCAGCAGGCGGACCTGGTCAAGGCCGTGGACGATCTCCACGAAGTGATCCAGCGGATCAACCGGATCTCCCAGGAAAAATTCCTGGCCACCTTCGATCAGGTGAATGAAAAACTCAACGAGGTTTTTCCCCGCCTTTTCGACGGCGGATCGGCCCGCCTGGAACTGACGGAACCGGACAAGCCCCTGGAGACGGGCGTGGAGTTCATGGTCCACCCCCCCGGCAAAAAGCTGACCCGGCTCAGCCTCCTCTCCGGCGGGGAAAAGGCCCTTTCGGCCATCGCCTTCGTCTTTTCCATCTTTTTGATCAAACCGGCGTCGTTTTGCATCATGGACGAAATCGACGCCCCCCTGGACGAGGCCAACGTCTATCGGTTCAACGAGCTGTTGCGGATCATCGGCGAGCAGTCCCAGATCGTCATGATCACCCACAAAAAAAAGAGCATGGAGTTCGCCGACACCCTGTTCGGCATCACCATGGAGAAAAAGGGGATCTCGAAAGTGGTCTCCGTCAACCTGGAAGGCAGATAGGACATATTGTATGGCATGGTTTAAGAAGAAAAAAGAAGCCGAAGAAAAAGAAACCCCCGTGAACACCATCGAAGCCAAAGGCTTTGTGGGCCGCCTGCGGCAGGGGCTTTCCAAGACCCGCGACATCCTGACCACCGACATCGACGACCTGTTCCGATCCAACCGGTTCGACGACCTCATGGAGGAACTGGAAGAGCGGCTCATCACCTCGGACATCGGCGTTCAGCCCGCCATGGAGATCATCGAGCGGGTCTCCAGGAAAAAAGGGAAGATCAACTCCGCCGACGACCTCAAAGCCGTCCTCCGCGACGAGATCGTCGATCTCATGGGCGAGACCTGCGGGGCCGTGGACGAAACGATCACCGCCTCTCCCCACGTTATCATGGTTCTGGGGGTCAACGGCGTGGGCAAGACCACCACCATCGGCAAGCTGGCCGCCCGGTACGCGGATCAGGGGAAATCGGTGCTCATCGCCGCCTCGGACACCTTCCGGGCCGCGGCCGTGGAACAACTGGGGATCTGGGCGGATCAGGCCGGCGCCGATTTCGTCCGCCACCGGGACAAGGCCGATCCCGCGGCGGTGGCCTTCGACGGGGTGGAAGCGGGCGTGGCCCGTAAAAAGGACGTGGTGATCGTGGACACGGCCGGCCGGCTCCACACCAAGGCCAATCTCATGGAAGAGCTGAAAAAAATCAAACGGGCCATGGGGAAAAAGCTGCCCGATGCGCCCCACGAGACGCTCCTGGTCCTGGACGCCACCACCGGTCAGAACGGCCTCTCACAGGCCAAAATGTTCCACGACGCCCTCGGCGTCACCGGCATCGCCCTGGTCAAGCTGGACGGGACGGCCCGGGGCGGCATCGTGGTGAGCATCTGCGGCGGCGTGGGCATCCCCCTGAAATACGTCGGCATCGGGGAGCGGATCGAGGATCTCCAGACCTTCGATCCGGCACGGTTCGCAGAGGCCCTTTTTTAAGCCTCGATACGACATTCTCCGGCATGCCGGCGGCCGTGGACCGTTGACAACCAATGATTCAAGGAAAATGAGGCCCGCGATGGCCGTTTTAGAGCGGTTTTATAGAGACAATGGCAAAAAAAGCCTTGCTGGCCGCTCAATTATTCTTAATTGTATTGACAAGGAATGGAACCTCCTATATGCATTGTCTCGACGGCGAGAGAGGGGCTACAGGAACCACCAATCTAAAGGGGGAAAGAAGATGAGCAGCATGACCAAAGCGGAATTGATCGAGAAAATGGCGGAGGACGCCGACATCACCAAGGTCGAGGCGTCGAAGGCGTTGAGTTCCTTTATGGAGAATATCATCGCGACGCTGAAGAAAAAAGACGGGAAGGTGACCCTGGTGGGGTTCGGCACCTTTTCCAAGATCCGCCGCAAGGCCCGCAAGGGACGGAACCCCAGGACCGGCGAACCCATCAAAATCAAGGCCAGCAACGTGGTCAAATTCAAGCCGGGAAAAAAGCTCAGAGAGGCCGTCTAACCCGACCGGGCCGAACCACCCATTTTTCGGGGCGATTTATCCAGTTCAGATAAATCGCCTTTTTCTTTTCAATACGCCACCTCGAAATCGGAAAATTCCCCCGTAAAGGTCTCCCAGTCCACATCCACATTGTCCACCCTGGCCGCGGGCGACCCGCCCTTGCACCATTCGATCATGGCGGCCACATCGTTTTCGTTTCCCTCGAAAACCGCTTCCACCGCGCCGTCCGGCCGGTTTTTCACCCATCCGGTCACCCCGCGACCTTGAGCCGCCTTCCGGGTCTCCGCCCGGTAGAACACGCCCTGCACCCGGCCGCTGATGATGGCCTGGGCTCTCACGTTTTCCGCCATATTCATGCCTCCTCGATCATCTGTAGAAATTCATCTTCCGCCAGCACCCTCACCCCCAGCTTCCGGGCCTTGTCCAATTTGGAACCGGCGGATTCGCCGGCCACCACATAATCGGTATTGCCGCTGACCGATCCGGTTACCCGACCGCCCCGGGACTGGATATGCGCCTTGGCTTCGTTGCGGGTCATCCCGGAGAGGGTCCCCGTCAGCACAAAGGTTTTCCCGGCCAGCGCTTCGGCGCCTTCCTTCGTCTCATCGGCCTGATCCCGGGGTTCGATCATCACCCCGCCCTCCATCAGTCGGCGGACGACCCGACGGTTCTCCTCCTTGTCGAAAAATTGCCTAATGGACCGGGCGATCTCAGGGCCGATCCCCTCCACCGCCTCGATCTCTTCGGCCGGCGCATCCATCACCGCGTCCAGGCCGCCAAAACGGGTCGCCAGGAGGATGGCCACATTCTCGCCCACATGTCGGATGCCCAGCGCATAGAGAAACCGCTCAAGGGAAATCTTCCTTCGGTCGTTGATGGCGCTGACCAGATTCGCAGACGATTTAGATCCCATCCGTTCCAGGGCCTCGAAATCCGACTGACCGAGTTCGAAAAGATCGGCGAAGGACGAGACCAGCCCCTTCTCCACTAGTTGGTTCACCAGCTTTTCGCCCAGCCCGTCGATGTCGAAGGCGGCCTTGGAGGCGAAATGGCGAATCCGTCCCTTGACCTGGGCCGGGCACTCCGCGTTGATGCACCGGGTCGCGGCCTCCTCCGGGGCCCGTTCCACCTTCGATCCGCAGACCGGGCAGTCTTTGGGCATCTCGAAGACCTTCTCGGAACCGTCCCGTTGCGAGGGGATGGACTTGACCACCTCGGGAATCACATCGCCGGCCCGCTGGACCAGCACCGCGTCGCCTTCCCGGACATCCTTGCGCCGGACTTCGTCCTCGTTGTGGAGGGTGGCGCTGCTAACGGTTACCCCGCCCACCGAGACCGGCGCCAGACGCGCCACCGGCGTCAGGGCCCCGGTCCGTCCCACCTGAACCTCGATGGACCGGATGCGAGTGGTCTCCTGGAGTGCGGCGAACTTATAGGCGATGGCCCAACGGGGGCTCCGGGATTTGGCGCCCAGCCGCTCCTGGAAATCCCGTCGGTCCACCTTGATCACCAGGCCGTCGATCTCGTAGTCGAGGCCGGACCGTTCTTCCAGCAGCGTCCGGTAAAATTCGAGCACGCCCTCGATGTCGAGGCCGCTCCGGGCCAGGGGGTTGATCCGGAAGCCGAGCGCCTTCAGATCCGCCAGCAGTTTGCCCTGGGTCTCCGGGGAGAGACCGCGCATGAGGCCGGCGCCGTAGCAGAAGATCTCCAGGGGCCGCTTCGCCGTGATCTTGGAATCGAGTTGCCGCAGGGAGCCGGCCGCCGCGTTACGGGGATTGGCGAAGGGCGGCTCGCCCTTTTCGGTTCGCCGTCGGTTCAGCTCTTTGAACCGCTCGTGGGCCATGAAAATCTCGCCCCGCACCTCCAGCAGCTCCGGAGGGGAATCGGTCAGCAGCACCAGGGGCGCGGACCGAACCGTCCGGACGTTCTCCGTGACGACCTCGCCCGTGACCCCGTCGCCCCGGGTCGTGGCCATCACCAGCCGCCCCGCCTCGTAGACCAGTTCCACCGCCACCCCGTCCATCTTGGGCTCGGCGGTGTAGAAAATCGGTTCATCGGTCTCCAGCAGCCGCTGGACCCGGCCGTGGAAATCCATGATCTCGCCGTCGGAAAACCCGTTGTCGAGGCTCAACATGGGGACCGAATGGGCCGCCGTCCCGAATTTATCCAGGGGCGGCGCGCCCACCCGGGCCGTGGGCGAATCCGGGGTTTTGAGGTCCGGATGAGACGCCTCCAGGTCCATCAACTCTCGCAGCATCCGGTCATATTCGGCGTCCGAGATTTCCGGGTCATCCAGCACATAATACCGGTAATTGGCCCGGTGGAGGGCCTCGCGGAGGGTTTCAGCCCGCTCGGCGATGTCGGGGGGAATCGCTGTCATGTCACGTTTTATCTCCCAACGGTCCGGTCATCCGACGGCAGACGGCGTCGATCACTTCGATGGCCGCCGCCCGGCCCGCTTTGAACCGGTCGTCCTTGAATCCGGGTTTCCAGGTGAAATCAGACAGTTCGTCGGAGACCACCAACAGCCCGCCCGCCTCGGCGCCCCGGTAGTGGGCCACCGTCCACAGGGCCGACAGTTCCATCTCCACCCCCAGGACGCCGGCGTCTTGAAACCGGGCCACCTTGCCCCGGGTCTCCCGGTAGAGGGCGTCGGTGGTCCAGATCGGTCCTTCATGGAATGCCAAACCGGCCGACGCCAGTTCGCCCCGGACGGCATCGACCATCCCCGGCGACGGCAACACCGTCTTACCGGCGATCGCCGGCGCATAGTGGGGCGAGGCGCCTTCATCCACCACCGCGCCATCGGGGAGGATCACGTCGCCGATGGTCACCTTCTTTGAAATGGCCCCGCAGGAGCCAAAATATAAAATCCGCCGGGCGCCCCAGCAGATGAGGGTCTCCAGCAGGAGCACCGCGTAAGGCGCCCCCACGGCCGGCCCGGCCAGGGAAAGGCCGGGGTATTTGTCGCTCGCCGCGTAAACGCGGCTGAGCATCAGCTTCTTGCCGCCGGCGTCGGGGAACCCCAACGCCCGGTGGAGCGTCGCGAGATCCGCTTCCCCGCTCACCATCACCGCCAAGGGGCCCACATCCGGGGCGCTTTTTCCCTTGACGGGATTGATGATGGATTCGTCGGCCCGGGGGTCCATCAACCGGGTCCCACCCGGCCCGAAAGATCCTCCTTCACTTCGTCTATAATATCATAAAACCACATCAGGTCCTCGACCGTCAAGCGCCCGGCCTTCCGCTGGCTTTCCGTGCCGTCCTTTTTCATCACCATCCGGGGACCGATCTGGACCTTGGGCTCGCCGTCTCCATATTGATTGATGGAAACCACCAGTCCCGTCTCCTCGCTCTGCCATTTCTTCAAT
>JAABTM010000397.1 GCA_011389855.1 Desulfobacteraceae bacterium | reverse complement strand
CGGATGCTGCTGCGAAGCCATGATCGCGGCCCGCCGCTTCGCCATCCACAACCCGGTCCACACCACCAATTTTTTACCGGTCGTTGACGTTGACAGATGCAACGGGTGCGGCAAATGCGCGGCGGCCTGCCCGGTGGAAGCCATGGGGACGGTCTCCGCCAACGACCCCGCCCGTCCCAAACGGAAAAAAGCCCGGCTGAACGAAGACATCTGCCTGGGGTGCGGCGTCTGCGTCCGGGTTTGCCCCGATGATGCCATCTCGCTGAAGTCCCGCCCCAAACGGGTCATCACCCCCCTCAACAGCACCCACCGGGCCGTGGTCATGGCGGTCGAACGGGGCAAACTCCAGCACCTGATCTTCGACAACAGGGTGCTCTGGCATCACCGGGTGCTGGCCGGCGTGCTGGGCGTCATCCTCGATCTGCCGCCGGTAAAGCGGGTCATGGCGGGCGAGCAGGTGAAGTCGCGGTATCTGGAGGCGATTGTGGTGAGGATGGGTGTTTGAACAACGCTATAAAATGGAAAGATACGATTGATGAAGATTGAATCGATACGACTAAAAAATTTTAAGGCATTTCGTGATGCAGAGATGGTGAATATTCCAAAATTATGCGTGATCGTGGGCGCGAATGGTTCCGGTAAATCGACGCTTTTCAGCGTTTTTGGTTTCCTAAAGGATGCGTTGGCCGCCAATGTTCAGGTCGCGCTATCCAAACTCGGGGGTAGTAGGGGCTTTCATGAAGTGCGCAGTCGAGGGGGGGAAGGCGCCATCGAGATCGAAATTAAATTTCGTGAGAGATCCAGTACCCCCTTAGTCACTTATTTTGTTGCAATTAATGAAATTGATGGACGACCGGTGGTAGAGCGGGAAATATTGAAATACAGGCGTGGCAGTAGCGGACAGCCGTGGCATTTCCTTGATTTTACCATGGGGGAGGGCACAGCGGCGGTTAACGAGATGGCTGAGGTCGAAGATGTGAGTGGTCTCGATCGGGAAAGACAAGTTTTGAGGTCGCCCGATATTCTCGCGGTAAAAGGAATGGCCCAATTCCAGCGCTTCCCCGCCGCGATGGTGTTAGGCAATTTGATTGAAAATTGGCATATATCCGATTTTCACATCAACCGCGCAAGACCTGAGCAAGAAGCCGGCTATGCCGAACATCTTTCTACAGAAGGCGAGAACCTGTCATTGGTTACGGAGTTTCTGTACAAACGGCACAAACATCTATTCGACCAAATCCTTGCTAAACTTTCCATCCGAGTCCCCGGCATGCAGAATGTGGAATCCAAGGTCACGGAAGAAGGTCGCGTATTGTTGAAATTCAAGGACGGTGCATTCGAAGATCCTTTCCTCGCCAGATACGTCTCCGATGGGACGATTAAAATGCTCGCCTATCTTGTGCTTCTTTACGATCCGAAACCTCACCCGTTGCTCTGTGTCGAAGAACCGGAAAATCAACTCTACCCGAAGCTTCTTTGGGAATTGGCTGAAGAATTTAGACTTTACGCTACTCGTGGGGGGCAGGTATTCGTTTCTACACATTCTCCCGATTTTTTAAATGCGCTCAAGCTTGAGGAGGTTTTTTGGCTTGTGAAAGAAAGGGGATATACACGCATTCGTCGAGCGCAGGATGACGATCAGATTGCCGCCTATATGGGCGAAGGCGATCAAATGGGTTATTTGTGGAAACAGGGGTTTTTCGAAGGGGCCGATCCAGTATGAGTCACCTTGTTTTTCTGCTCGAGGAGCCGTCCGCGCGTGAAATGCTTAACGGATTGTTGCCCCGTCTGTTGCCGGAATACGCGACATTCAGATGCATCGTTTTTGAAGGTAAACAGGATCTCGAAAAGAATCTGGTTCGACGCATGCGAGGTTACCGCGTCCCAGGCAGTCGATTCGTTGTTGTTCGGGATCAGGATTCGGGCGACTGCAAAACCATAAAACAAAATTTGATTTCCTTGTGCGGCGAGGCGGGGCGACCGGATGTCTTGGTGAGAATCGCCTGTCGAGAGATGGAAAGCTGGTATCTTGGCGATCTGGCGGCTGTTGAAAAAGGGCTCGGAATCTCGAAGATTGTAAAACACCAACGGAAGATTAAATTCCGGGCACCGGATTACATCGGATCGCCTTCGGTCGAATTATCGCGGTTGACGGGAGGGATCTACCAAAAAGTATCAGGATCACGCAGTATCGGGCCGTTCCTCAACCTGCTGAATCGCCGTTCCCATAGCTTTGGTGTATTCGTGGATGGTATAAGGAAATTGGCAGCAACGGACTTCCCCGAAAAATCCGGCGGCGACGAATGAAAAAACTGACCCAGATTCCGGCACACGACCGGCCCCGGGAAAAGCTCCTGAACCGGGGGCCGGCGGCCCTCTCCGACCTGGAACTGATCGCCATTCTCCTGGGCAGCGGGAACAAGAGCGTCGATGTGATGACGCTGGCCAATCGGGTGCTCAATGTGCTGGACGTCGTCGGCATCCAGCCGGATCTCCGGACCCTGTGCGATGTGGACGGCATCGGACCGGCCAAGGCGGCCATTGTGGCCGCCGCCCTGGAACTGGCCCGACGGCGCATCCGGCCCGAAGGCGTCAAGATTTCCCAGCCCCCCGACATCATGCCGCTCATCCGTCACATGGCCGACCGGAAGCAGGAGCATTTTCTCTGCATCTCCTTAAACGGCGCCAACGAAGTCATCGCCACCCGCACCGTGTCGGTGGGGCTGGTCAACACCACCCAGGTCCACCCGAGAGAGGTCTACGCCGACCCCATCACCGACCGGGCATCGGCCGTCATCGTGGCCCATAACCATCCGTCCGGCAACCTCGACCCCAGCCGGGAGGACATGGCCATCACCCAGAAGCTCAAGGCGGCCGGGGAAACTTTGGGCATCCAGTTGCTGGATCACATCATTTTTAGTAAGAAGGGGTATTATTCGTTTAAGGAATATGGGAGTCTGTGATGGGGCGTCTCAACGTGTCCAGCCGCGCCTCGGAATGAATTCCCAGGCTGAATCCATAAAACCGGCTGAAAGCCGGTTTGGGCTGATGGACATGCAATTGAACACAGAAGCCATAACCGGCTTCAGCCGGTTTCGAATGATTCAGCCTGGGATTTCAATCCAAGGCGGCAAAGGCCAGGGGCTTCGCGCCAACCAGTAATGTGGCCGAAGCGATGATCAATGCCTACTCGGCATAGTGGTTAGCTCCAATGGGCGATAAAAAGCGCCGCTCGATCTTGGCATACTGTTCGTTTAAGTTTCGCGTCAAAAACCCCAAATAGAGCATCTTATGACTTAACGCTTGACGTTATTATTTCGATACGTTATTACTTTCTGAAATGATAAAATCTTTCCGGGACAAAGAAACAGAAAAAATATTCAATCGGCAGCTATCAAACAAATTGCCGCAAAATATTCAACGTATCGCGCGAAAGAAGCTGGTGATTCTCGATGCTGTTACGGATTTGAATGATTTGCGAATTCCACCGGGCAACCGATTGGAGGCGATGAAAGGCAACCGGAAGGGTCAGCATAGCATCCGCATTAACGAGCAATGGCGAATCTGTTTTAAGTGGCGTGAAGGCGATGCGCATGAGGTGGAAATCATAGATTATCATTAGGAGCTTCTGTATGAAAAACAAACAACTTCCTCCTATCCATCCGGGCGAAATTCTTTTGGAGGAATTTCTGGAGCCCATGAAAATCAGCCAGTATCGGCTGGCGAAGGATATCAGCGTGTCGCCCAGGCGCATCAATGAAATTGTGCATGGCAAAAGAGCCATTACGGCGGACACCGCGCTGCGTTTGGGGCGTTTTTTCGGCATGTCGCCGCAGTTCTGGTTGAATCTGCAAACCCGTTTTGATCTTGAAACGACCGAGGATCTGCTCGATAACCGTCTTGACGCCGAAGTAAGAGCGCTTCAGGTGCAAACCGGATAATGGCTTTGAGGATGTCAGAGGAAACCAACCACCCATGATCACCGGCGAAACCAAATCCAAAATCGACCGCATCTGGGACACCATGTGGTCCGGCGGCATCTCCAACCCGCTTTCCGTCATCGAGCAGTTGACCTATTTGCTCTTTATCAAGCGGCTGGATGAGCTGCACACGTTGAAGGAGCGCAAGGCCGCGCGCACGAAGAAACCGGTGGAGGAACCGGTCTTCGGCCGGGACCAGGATCATCTCCGC
>JAABTM010000396.1 GCA_011389855.1 Desulfobacteraceae bacterium | reverse complement strand
CGGTGATCGAGGGACTCATATAATCGTAGGTATCTGTTTGCAGATTGCGCCGATAGCCGACATTCCACGAATGTTCCAGAACATCCCGCAAGCGTTCTTCGCTTTCCCGTAGCTTCCTTTCCGCCTGCTTGCGTTCGGTGATGTCCTGTAAAAAACCGATCAGACGCACGACCTTTCCTCCCGCGTCGGTTTCCGGAAAACCTTTCACCAAGCCGATCCGTGTCACGCCATCCTTTCGCAGGATGCGCAGTTCCAGTTCATAGGGCTTGGCGTCTGAAATAGCGGTTTCGGCGGCTTGACGCAGCCGCTTCGAGTCCTCCGGCGGACACAGACCTTCATGTTCGGGCCAACTGGGCGCTTTTCCATGAATATCCATTTTAAAAATTCGAAAAAGCTCTGGAGACCATGTAATATCTCCGGTGGCGATGTCCCATTCCCAACTGCCGATATGCGCGATACGTTCAGTGCGCGACAGCATGCTCTGTTTTTTCCGAAGCGTTTCCTCCCAGTGTTTGCGTTTGGCGTTTATTCCGGCCATATAAACCGCCATTTCCAATGTGCTTTGCAGGGACGGTTCCTGCAGCGGTTTGACAAGGTAGCCATAGGGTTCGGTTTGCCTTGCCCGCTGGAAAAAATCGTCTCCGGCGTAAGCGGTCAGGTAGATCGAGGGGATATCGAACCGGGCGCGAAGTTCCCGCGCCGCGTCGATGCCGTCCATCGCTTCAACGTCTTCATCCAGGTGAACATCCATCAGGGCCAGGTCGGGCCGTTCGTCCCCAGCCAGTTCCAGGGCGGTTACGCCGGAGTGAGCCACGACGGTCTCGTATCCCCACCCCCTCAGCAGCCGTTCCAAATGCACCGCGAGCGTGCTGTCATCTTCAACGACCAATATTTTGGTGTTCATGCGCTCTTCCCTTTTTTTCCCGTGAAATTTTTTGTAAACAGAGTCCCATGCCGGCGATCAAGCGATATGTTCCCCTTGAGTTGATGGGTGGCCCAGGATCGCACCAGGGAGACGCCCAGTGTCTTTGCCCTTTGCACATCGAACGCCGGGGGCAGCCCCACGCCATTGTCCATGACGGTCAATGCGAAGGCCGCGTTTTCCCGGCGCATTTCCACCCGGATGCGGTTCCCTTCCCGGTCGGGCGGAAAGGCGTGCTTGAACGCATTGGTCATCAGTTCCGCCACGATGAGGCCGCAGGGGATCGCCGTTTGGACGTCGAGAAAGACGCCCCCGGCGTCAACCGCGACCGTTACCGGGGTTTTGGAAAAGCCCAGATGAATATTGTTCGCCAGCCGTTCCAGATAGGGTTGGAAATCGATGCGTTCCCGCAGCGCGTCCTTGAGTTGCGCCGTCATCTGTTTGCGGTGCAGCGCAATGCCGATGCTGGCGCCAAGGCCTTCGAAGAAGTGTATCAATTCAGGCGTAAACCGGCCGGGCCGGCGATCATTGAATTGCAGCAGTCCGATGGTTGCACGGTCGGTTCGCAGGGGGACCAACGCCACTGATTCATAGCCTTCGCCATTGCAGCGGTTCCGAAGCCGTGCCTGACAGTCGGCCTCGGTGGTGGACGCCAGCAATTCGGTCGTGCTGTTGGTCCAGAAACTGCCGCTTTTGGTAAAGAACGGCAAATCCGGATTGGTGCGTCCGCAAATGACATTGCCGCACATACCTTCGCCGTTCCAGGATTTTCAGGTCTTTTTTCAGTTGGCCGCCCGCCAGTGAGCCATTGTCCTATCGTCGCCGCCGCCATCATGACGCCCTTCCATTATCCGGCCCGGACGCCCTCCGGCGCCGTGCCGTGACCCCTTCGATGCGTTTCAACAACCGGTCCATGTTCAGCGGCTTGGGTTCGAGGGCGAGGATGCGCCCATCCCGGAGGGCGTCGTCCGACCAGTCCGCCGGCACGACGCCGGTGATGAGGATGTACGCGGCTTCCGCGATCTCCGCCAGCCGGTCCCGCAACGTCAGGCCGTCCATGTCCGGCAGTTTGTAATCCAGCAGCGCCAGGTCGAAGGGGGTCGTTTCCGAAAGGGCGAGGGCCTCCGCGCCGGAAAGGGCTACGGATGCGCCGTAGCCGAATTCAATCAGGATGTCCTGCAAATTCCGGGCGAGGTCCTCGTTGTCGTCCACCACGAGGATGTTGATGGGATCAGTCATTGGATCGGTCTCCTTTCTTTGAGACCTGCGAGGTTTTTAAAACCTCGCAGGTCTGTTGTGGCGGAAATGTCATCACGAATCGGGCCCCGCCGCCAGGAGGCGATTCGGCCCGGATCTTCCCGCCGTGTTTTTCGACGATCATTTTGGCGATGGAAAGCCCGAAGCCGATGCCGTGGGTTTTGGTGGTGAAGAGGGGCTGAAACACATTGTCGCTATGTTCCGGCGGAATGCCGGGGCCGGTGTCCGACAGGACGATCTCCGCCCGATCGGGCGTCGGTTGCCGGATTCTCGCCGTCAGCGCGCCGGCGCCCTGCATGGCCTGCACCGCGTTATGAACGATATTTTTCACCGCGATGCGGAGCTGAGCCGCGTCTACGTCCGCCATTATTTCGTCTTGCGGATGGTGGATGTCGATTTCGACTGTTTCCGGGATGCCGGCGTCCCGTAGAATCTCCGGGATGAGCCGCCGCAAGTCGTAGGACGCCGTTTTCGGGGCTTTCATGCGGGTCAGGTTAAGGAGGCTTTCGATGATGGCGGTGGCTTTATCGACATTCCTTTGGATTCGGGCGAGGTGCGAGCGCGTCTTTTCATTGCCGGCGCCCAATTTGATGTTCAGGTAATAGACGGACGCGCCGATGGCCCCCAAAGGATTCCGGATTTCGTGGGAAATGCTGCCCGACAAATTGCCCAGCACGGCCAGCCGTTCCTTGACCAGCAATTCCGCCTGGGCTTTTTCCAGTTCGCTGGTGCGCTCCGCCACCATTCTTTGCAGTGAGGATTCCATCCGACGCAACGCAGCGTTGTCCTGATCAAGTTTTTTATTCACCATTCGCAGTTCCATGGTTTTTTGCGCCACGGTTTTTCGAAGGGCCAGAGACCAGGCGAGAATCAACGCGGTAAGGATTGTCAGGGCAATGAGCGTTCCTTTTATTTTTTTGGAAAATCGGGCGATCCGTTCCCTTTCCAGGCTGTCGGGATCGAAGATAAAATTGTCGATGTCGAGGTCCTTTTTAACAATGCCGATTCTCCTCATGAGATCGTGCATTCGACGCCAGCGGTGGGGGTTGGTGTGACCGATTTCAGCAATGGGATAAAACATCAACTCTTTGACACCGGGAATCTGGAAGCGATTAAATTCTTGAAAATCGTCCCGGGTGGCGCCGAAACTTCGGGGATGATCCCTTGCGATGCGATCCGCGACCTGAATGGCGTTGTCCATCGCGAATCGCCAACCTTTCATCGTTGCCTGGATGAATCGCTGCACTTTTTCCGGGTCTTCACCGATTATCTCCTGGCGGGAAAAAAGAGAATCGCCGTAAAAATCGACGCCGTAATTGATGGGGCGAAGCGTTTTATATGAAATGCCCTTTTTTTGAAATGCATAGGGAATGGTAATCCGATAGCCGGGCACAACGTCCACCAGACCTTCCAGGAAAGGCTTGTAACTGGGCCGATGCGGATAAGGGGTTATTTTCTCCGGATCGACGCCTTCGGCCAGCAGCATGGCCTGCAACTCGATGTCGATGAGATCGTTCACATTCCGCGCCACCCGCAGGTTCAGCAAATCCCGGGGCGATTGAAGCGGCGTGTCTTCCTGTGCGTAAAACTCGGCGGCGCTCCGCTGAAAAATCGACGCCAGCACCACCAGCGGGGCGCCGAGATCCCGGGCGATGAGAATGTCGGCCGCGCCCACGCCGAAGTCCGCCCGGCCCTCGGCCACCTCCTCGACCGCCTTGAGAATCCGCCCATCCGGGGTGATGGCGGAGCGGATCTCCACCTCGAACCCGGCGTCGGCGTAATAGCCCTCCCATTTGGCGGCGTAATAGCCCGCGAACTGGAACTGGTGGTCCCAGCGCAGTTGGATTGAAGTTTGTTCTAGAGCCAGGGCCGATGTCAAGGAGAAAAGAAGAAGCGTCGGCGTAATGCACAGATGCCGGATGATGTTGAAGCGCATTTGTTTTGTTCCCAAATAAACTCCTCTCATGGCGCGCTCCGTCGCTTTTCAGATTCAACTGAAAACACCCGAAACCCCTGA
>JAABTM010000103.1 GCA_011389855.1 Desulfobacteraceae bacterium | reverse complement strand
CGGCTTCGGCCTCCAGAACATCTTTTCCAACTTCATCTCGGGGATCATCCTCCTTTTTGAACGGCCCATCCAGGTGGGGGACGCCGTGGAGGTCAACGGAGTCTGGGGGGAGGTGACCCGGATCAACGTCCGGTCCACGGTGGTCAAAACTTACGACAACGCGGCCTTGATCATCCCCAACTCCGATTTCATCAGCAGCCAGGTTACCAACTGGAGCTTCAAGGACATGCGGATCCGCCGGATCATCAAGGTGGGCGTGGCCTACGGGTCGGACATCGAGAAGGTGCGTCGGGTTTTGCTGGAGATCCCGGACGGAATCCCCAACGCCCTTAAATATCCCCGGCCTGCGGTGCTCTTCACGGAGTTTGGCGACAGCTCCCTAAATTTCCAGCTGCGGGTCTGGACCGACATCGACAACATGCTGACGGTGGACACCAACATCCGGTTCGAGATTGATCGGCGGTTTCGGGAAGAAGGGATTCAAATTCCCTTTCCTCAGCGGGATGTACACCTGACCCCTCCCCCCGGCCCCCTCCCCTGAGAGGAGAGGGGGAGGACGGTTAACAGAGGTTTGAACTATCGGTTACAGGATCGTTAAAAGACCTCCCCCCTTCCCTGAGAGGAGAGGGGGAGGACGGTTAACAGAGGTTTGAACTATTGGTTACAGGATCCCTCAAAGACCTCCCCCCTTCCCTCTCAGGGAAGGGGGGCCGGGGGGGGTTAGGTTGGTCTCAGTGCTTGAAGCTGCGCTGCCCCGTATAGACCATGGCGACGCCGGCCGCGTTGCAGGCCTCGATGGACTGGTAGTCGTTGCCCGATCCGCCGGGCTGGATCACGGCGGCGATCCCTTCGCGAATGCCCACGTCCACGCCGTCCCGAAAGGGGAAAAAGGCGTCGCTGACCATGGATGCCCCGATGAGGCCGCCTTTTTCTTCGGCGACTCGTTTATCGATGGCCGCCTTCTTGCCGGCGTCGGTCAGGTCGTTGTAAGGAATGCCGTGTTCCAGAAAGCAGTACCGGTCGGCGAGCTTCCGGTATGCCTTGTCCCGGGCGATCTCCGCCACCCCCACCCGGTCCTGCTGGCCGGCGCCGATGCCCACGGTGCAATTGTCTTTGACATAGATGACGGAGTTGGAGGAGATCCCCGATTCCACCAGCCATCCGAAAAGGAGGTCGTCGTATTCGGCGTCCGTGGGCGTTCGCTGGATCTCGTAGACCTTTCCCTTGTATTCGTGCCGGGCGAGGCTCAGGTCGGCCTTGGACCGGGCTTCGGGCGCGAAGGACCACTGGGCCACGACGCCGCCGTCCATGAGGGATTTGAATTCCACCACCCGTTGGCCCACGAAGGTCTGGAGCCGTTCGATTGCCTTGATGCGGATCACCCGCAGGTTTTTCCGGCGGGCCAGGATCTCCAGGCATCCGTCCTCGAAGTCGGGGGCGACCACGACTTCGGCGTACTGGGCCGAGACGGCCTCGGCCGTCGCCTGATCCACGGGCCGGTTGAGGGCGATGCACCCGCCGAAGGCCGCCACCCGGTCGGCCATGTAGGCCCGCCCGTAAGCGTCGGCCAGGCTGTCGGCCCGGGCCGCGCCGCAGGGGTTGTTGTGTTTGACGATTACCGCCGCGGGCCGATCCCCAAAGTAACGCAGGATGTTGAGGGCGTTGTCGGCATCCGTTAGATTGGTCTTGCCGGGGTGTTTCCCCGACTGGAGGAGTTCGATGTCCGACGCCAGATGCCGACCGGGTTTCAGGGTTTCGGTCTCGCCCAAAATCAGGTTGCCGTTGACCAGCTTGTAGAGGGCCGCCTCCTGCCCGGGGTTTTCGCCGTACCGCAACCCCTTCTCCACCCCGTCGATTCGCCAGGTCACTTTGTCGTAAAACAGGGTCTGGCGCTTGTCCCCGTCCACGAACGCGATCTCCATGCGGGGCGGAAAATGGTCGTGGACGACCGTCTTGTACATCTCCTGGAGTTTTTGGGCCATGGATCAGGTCCTTTCGTAAGTGTAGAGAGTTTGAACCTCCGCGGGGGATCGGGCGTCGAGGTAATCGGCGATGGCCCGGTCGTAGTCGGCGGTGTGGTTGAAGGCCTTGCGGGCCAGTTCGAACCGGAGGCCGTGGCGGGCGCCGCCGCCGTTTTCGGCCATGTGGGCGAGGATAATCTCGTAATCGCCCGGGTCCACCACCGACGCCGTCCGGATGAAATTTTTGGCCGAGGCCCGGATCATGCAGGGCCCGCCGATGTCGATGTTCCCCCGGGCCGCCTCCAACGTGACGTCGGGCCTGGCCACAGTCTCCTGGAAGGGGTAGAGGTTGACCACCACCATGTCGATGGGAACGGCCCCGGTGCGCCGGAGATCCTCCTGATGGTCGTCGTTGTAGGTTTCGGTGAGGAGCCCCAGGTAGATCTTGAAATCCAGGGTTTTCACCAGGCCGCCCTGGGTTTCCGGCTGGCCGGTATAATCCGAAACACGGGTCAACCGGTCGTCGGCCCCCTGGCCCAGGATCTCTTTGATCCGCTTGTAGGTGCCGCCGGTGGAGAAAAAGCGGATGTTCGGGTTCAACGCGACCAGTCGGGGAATGAAGGTCTCCAGCCCGGTTTTGTCGGAAACGCTGACCAGCACATGGTCGATGCGCACCAAATCGTCGATTTTTTCAACCACATTCATACTCATAGATAGCCTTTTGCATTCAAATCATGTATGGTTATCGATAGCCCTTGGGGAAAGGGGGCGAACAGGGGTAACGCGTTGAAATGAACGCATGTTACAGGGAATCTCCCCATCCGTCAAGCCCCATTCGGCGGACCGTTCGACGCCTGATCCGCCCGATTCTCATTGACAAAGGGGATGGATTCCATTAGTAATACGCATTAATCTTGCTGAAATCATAGGCTATTCAGATTGTCTCCCCATCAGGACGACGCCATGGAGATTCCAGACATCGAGCAACAGGCGATGGACGCCGTCATTGCCATGAACGCGGCCGTACAGCGGATCCGGCTTTTTCCAGTATCCAATCCGTCGACTATCGATTACATCGACAATGCCTTTGGCGCGGTTTCCGTTCTCTTTGAAAAAGAGGTTCCCTTTTCCGTTCAAAAAAACGACGGGGGGATATGGATCTGCGGACAGCCCCTGGATGAGAAGAAGGCCCGCAAGGCCCAGGTGGCGGCGTTCCTCGACCTGCTCTTCGGCTTCAACATTCGGAGCCTGACGCTGGATCCCCGGCTGGACCGCACGGAGTTCACGGCATTTCTGGAACTCCTCAACGAAAAACCCGATGCGGTGGCGGAACGCGGCGGCCTGCCGGCCGCGGCGGCCGAGACCCGGATTCGGCATCTCCTGGTGGACGGCCAACCGGTGGGCGAAAAGACAACCGACGTTGCGCCGGACGGGCCCCTCAGGGAGGTCGCCGTCGAACCGATGCTGGCCGTGCTGGAGACGCTGCTGGAGGGACCGGACCGGGACGGGGTCTGCCGCCATCTGGGCCATGGGATCGCCTCCAAAGACGACGAGACCGTCCGGGTCTTCCTTTCGCGCCCTCTGGACGGCGGTTTCCGGCGGGATCTCCTCGACGCTGTCCTGGGCGGGATCGAAGATGACCGCTACAAGCGGCTCCTGGCGACCGTCCGGCGGAAGCGGGAGGCGATCGCGGCCTCCCGGGCGGGGCGGAAGACGGCCCTGGATGCGGCCTGGCACAACCTTATCCGGCCGGAACGGGGAAGACGGCTCCTGGAATCCATGAACCGCGGGGTCAACCACCGGATCAAATCGGGCATTGAGCGCCTTTTTAAAGGGGATAAAACCGCGTTCAGGGATGCGGAATTTCTCCAGGCCCTGCCCGACGTCATCGATCGGTTTTTGGCCAAGGGGAACCATAAGGCGGTGAAGGGGCTCATCGACCGCTTGTCCGAGGGTCTGCTCACCGAAGGCCCCCCGGTGCGGGCGGCCGTGGCCCCGATCCTCATCCGGACCATGGACCGCCTTATGGCGGATCCGACCCATGAAGGGCTGATGTTGGCGCTCTCCTACAAACTGGCCGGATGGGTCCGGGCCGAAACGGAGATGAGCCGGACCTACAAGACGGCCTGCGCCCAGCTTGGGGACGCGGCACGCCGGATGATGGCGGACGACAAATTCGACGCGTGCCGCCACATCCTGAAGATCTTCAATTTCATCCACGCCGGCCGGGTGCGCAAAACGCCGGAGATGGTCGAGGCGGCGGGCAAGTCCCTGGAGGAGATCGCCGATCCTCAGCTCGTGGACCCCCTCCTGAGCGACCTCAACTCCAGCTCCGAGGAGACGCGGAAACAGGCCATGGACCGTCTGGTCCTGTTGGGCGCCGGCGCCATGAACCGGCTCCTGGATCGACTGGGGGAGAGCGGGTCCAGGAAAGAACGATCCCGGATCATCCGGGCGATCCACCTCATGGGGAAGACGGCCCTGCCCAAGCTCGAAGCGGCCGTTGACCGGGAGGCGCCCTGGTATTTTGTTCGAAACCTGATTCTGCTGTTCGGCAAAGTGGGGACCGAGGCCCATCTTCCGATAGTCAGCCCTTTCCTGGATCATCCGGACCCGCGGGTGCGGCGGGAGGCCCTCAACAGCATCTACAACATCGGCGGGCGGGAGGGACGCCGGCGCGTTCTGGAAGCCCTCCCCCAGGCCGACGACGCGTTGAAGCTCAACATCATCGGCTTCCTGGGCGCGTGGCGGGAACGGGAAGCGGTCTACCCGCTCATGAAGCTGCTGGAATCCGACGCCCTCATCCAGTCCAAGCTGAAAAACGAACTGGCGGAGCGGATCTGCAACGCCCTGGCCGCCATCGGCGCGCCCGAAGTGGTTCCCCTGCTGCGGGAGATCGCCGAAGAAAAGAAGCGGGGGGTCTTCACGGCCGGCAAGGGCTTCAGCGAGATTGTCCGGGCCGCGGCCCAGGCCGGCATCGATGCGATCCAGCGGAAAGAGGCGACGCAGCGCCAGGACGGCGGAGCGGCGGAATCCCCGCCGACGGAAGGGGAAGGCGGAGAAGAAAGGACCCAGGAATAATAGGTCGGTGAAACGATCCAACGGGGAGGCAGGATGCTGGAGTCAGTGCTGAAAGAGTTTCTCAAAGGAGAGAGGGAACTGTTCGACAACAAGGCGGCTCTGGAGGCTCTTCCCGGCCGCATCGATGGGTGGTTCGAGAGCGGCGATCCGGAGAGCGCCGAAATCGCCGTCCGGCGATTGGGCAACGGGCTTCTCAGCGAGAATGCCGCGCTGCAGCCCGATATCGCCCGGGTCGTGAGCCGGGTGGGGGCGGCGCTTGTGGCCCGGCGGGAAATGGGGCGCCTGTACCAGCTCTCTCACCGGGTGGTGGTCTGGATCATTCTGGCGACCCGCCTCACCCCGCCCTATGACGCCATCTGCGAACAGCTCCGGGAGCTGGCCGTCCACCTGATCCTGGAGGGCCGGTTCGCCGACAGCGACCATATCTTGGAGCCCTTCTACATCATCCGGACCGGCAAGCTGAAAAAAGCGGACGAGATCCGGGACCGGGCCGCCCGGTTCCTGGACGATGCGGCCACCGACGAGGTGCTGGACATCCTCCTGGACGAATTCCAGACCGACGCCCGGGGGAACCGTTCTTCCGCCATCGACTGCCTGCTCCACTTGGGGGCGGCGTCGGCCGGCCCCCTGCTGGGGCTCCTGCGATGGAGTCCCTCCCGGTACGAACGATCCCGGATCCTTCAGATTCTCTCCTTCATCGGACGGCAGGCCGTTCCGGCCCTGACACGGGAGATCAAGAAAGATCAACCCTGGTTTTTTCTGCGCAACGTGGTCCAGCTGCTGGGAAAAATGGGGGACGGCCGCCACATGGAGATCCTCCTGCCGCTGCTGGATCACAAGGATCTGAGGGTCCAGCGGGAGGCCCTCCACGCCATCCACCGCCTGGGCGGCGGAAAAAGCGAGGAGATCGTCCTCTCCCTTCTGTCCACCGCCGACGACCGGCTCAAGGGGGACATCGCCCAGGTGCTGGGGACGATCCAATCCCAAAACGCCGTGCCGGAGCTGCTGCGGTTGATCCAATCGGAGACGGTCCATGCCCCGGAGGAACTGGGAGAGCGCGTCTGCGAGGCCCTGGGGCGGATCGGATCGGCCGATGCCGTTCCGGCCCTCAACCGGATCATCGAACGCACCGAAACCGGCGACGGATACGATGAAAAACTCCGCGCCGCCGCCGCGGAGGGCCTGGCCCGGATTGAGGAAAAAACCGGCGAGGCCAAGGCCGTCCGGCTGGCCCCCAAACAGGAGCACATGAAGCTCTGGGTGGATCTCTACGACGCCCTGACCCCCAAAGAAGGGGACGCCTTCTACGCCTCCCTGGTGGAGATGGACTATGAGAAGGATGAGTTGATCGTTCATCAGGGGGATATGAATCGGCGGCTGTTTTTCGTGGAAGAGGGGGAGCTGGTGCTGGCCTATGACCAGGATGGGGAAGAGATCTGGGTCAAGACTCTGAATCCCGGGGACATCGCCGGCGGGGAGAGCTTTTTCCCGGCTTCGGTCACTACCACCTCCATGCGGGCGGTGACCGGCGTCCACCTCCATGTGCTGGAAAAAGAGGATCTTCTCCGGCGGCGGAAACGGTTCCCCGATCTGGAGGAGAAGCTCAGGGTCTACTGTTACAAGACCGGCAACATCCGCACCATCCTCAAACGGTACGGTATGGAACGGCGCATCGACCAGCGGGCGGAGATCAGCGCAAGGGTGTCCATCCAGTTCCTTTCCAGGGACGACCGGCCGGAGCGAAAGACCATCCGGGGAGATCTGCTGGATATTTCAGCCGGGGGGCTCTCGATCCTGGTGGCGATCCCCGGCGACGAAGCCTGCAAATTCGTGGGCAAACGGATCAATGCGAAACTCATCCTGCCCGTGGGGGATCCGCCGCTGGAGATCGACCAGAACGGGACCATCGTCGCGGTGTTTCCGAAAAACAATGATCAGTCGGCGTCGGTCCACATGAAATTCGACTGGCGGCTCACCCGGCTGCTCGGCCTCGACGCGTTCATCCAGATCAAGGCGGTGGCCGGGGACTTCGACGAGAACGACCCGCCGGATAAAAAGGATGAGTTCCTGATCACAAGGCTACCGGAGTAGCCAACAGATCCATAAGGAACTTCATCATGCCCCAGTTGATCGACCCTTATAACCGTCATTTGAATTACCTGAGAATTTCCGTCACGGACCGGTGCAATCTCCGGTGCCTCTACTGTATTCCGCCCGGAGGATGCGTCCCCAAACTGCCCCATCGTGAGATTCTTCGGTACGAAGAGATCCTCCGCATCGTCCGAGTGGGGGCGGGGCTGGGCATCACCAAGGTCCGGGTGACCGGCGGCGAACCCCTTGTTCGGAAGGGGATCGCCCGCTTTCTCCAGGCCCTGTCGTCCATCCCGGGGATTTCGGACATCGCCCTGACCACCAACGCCGTGATGCTCAAGGAGCGCCTCGACGAGATCCAATCGGCGGGGATCCGCCGGCTCAACATCAGCCTGGACACCCTGGATCCGGAAAAGTACGCCCGGATCACTGGCCGGGATGCGTTTCAAACGGTGTGGGAGGGCATCGGGGGCGCCCTGGCGGCCGGGTTTTCGCCCATCAAGATCAATGTGGTGGCCATTCAGGGGGTCAACGACGACGAGCTGGCGGATTTGGCCCGCCTGACCTTGGACCTGCCCCTCCACGTCCGGTTCATCGAGTACATGCCCATGGGCGAGGGACCGCTGGAGGTGGCGGCGCCGTTGTTGGGGGAAGAGATTCTGGAACGGGTCGGGGCGGTGGGGCCTCTGATCCCGGTGGCCCGCGGGGAGCATGACGGGCCGGCTGTCCGGTATCGGTTCAAGGGCGCGGCGGGGGAGGTCGGGTTGATACGTCCCATGAGCCACCATTTCTGCGGCGCCTGCAACCGGTTGCGGCTGACCGCCGGCGGCCATCTGCGGCCGTGTCTTTTATCCGACCGTCAGGCGGACGTCAAAGGCCCGTTGAGGGCCGGCCGCACCGACGCGGAACTGGCCGGGATTTTTTTGGATGCCATCCGATTCAAGCCCATGGCCCACGGTCTTCACGAAAAAAGGGTCAAAGGCCGCATGTCGGCCATCGGCGGATAGCGAAATGGTGGGTTTTCAGGTCAGTCCAGGACGTGCCGGTCGAGAACGAAACAGGTAAAGGTCCCTTTGAACACCTCTGTGTCCCCCCGGAAAACGGTCACCTTAACAGGCCGCTTTTTTCCTGAAGGGGATCCGACCTCCGCTTCGGCCGTAACCATCTCTCCCACGGCGACCGGCTTCAGGAAGGCGACATCGGCGGCGCCCAGCACCACGTTGGGGTGATTGACGGCGATCATGGCGGCGTAATCGGCCAGACCGAAGATAAATCCGCCATGGACCAGGCCGGAGGCGTCGGCCGCCATCTCCTCGATGGTTTTCAGCGCCACCCGGCTGAACCCCTCTTCCACCTGAAGAGGCGCGCCGCAGAGCCGCTGGTCGATGCGCTGGTGGGTGGCGACGTCCATGGGATCAGCGCGAAGGGGTGTACATCGGCAAGGCGGCGTTGAGGAAGTCCGGGTGTGGGGGCGCGTCCGTCGCATCTTCCAGCGCCTGGGGCGACGCGGAGGCGTCATCCGTGAAGAAGGCCTCCCCGGGCAGCAACGGCTGGAGAGCGATGAGCAGAAAGAAAAGCAGTGTAAAAAGGGCGGCGCCGAAGGCGGCTTTCACTGTTTGATCAGACATATATGGGGTCCCTCCATTATTTCGGATAGCGTGTTTGCGCCTAAAAAAAAATTCATATCGTGGGCACCATACCCCATGTATAGACATCCGTCAAGGGATGAAAGTACAATGATGAACGCTTTCTGAAACCTTCTTGACTCCGTCCTCAAAAACCAATAAACTTTTCGTTTACGTCCGGTTTTGGAGTCCATATTTCAATGTTTAGGGAATATAAACGGTAACGTGGATGAAGCAGAGAGTCAGAGAAATCATCGAAGCCGCCCTGGTTCGGGCCCATGAGGCGGGCGCACTGCCGTCTCGGGAGTTTCCCCCGATCCTTGTGGAAGAGCCCCGGGTAGAGGCCCACGGGGATTTTTCCACCAACGTCGCCATGGTCATGGCCAAGATCCAGAAGATGGCGCCGCGCAAGATCGCGGAAGGGATCATCGATCATTTGGCGGACCCGGGCGGGGTATTGCTCCGGACGGAGATCGCCGGTCCCGGATTTATCAATTTTTTCATCGCCCCGGCGGCCTGGCCGCCGGTCCTGGAAGAGGTCCACGAGGCGGGAGACCGGTACGGCGCATCCGCCATGGGCGGGGGGCGGAAGGTTCAGGTGGAATTCGTCAGCGCCAACCCGACGGGGCCGCTCCACGTGGGCCATGGCCGGGGGGCGGCCGTGGGCGACACTGTGGCCAACATTCTCGCGTTTTGCGGCTTCGACGTCCGGAAGGAATATTACATCAACGATTCGGGCCGCCAGATCCGGACCCTGGGTCGGTCCGTCTTCCTGCGATACACGGAACTGCTGGGCCGGACGGTCTCCTTTCCCGAGGACTGCTACCAGGGGGATTACATCCGCGAGCTGGCCGGGGCGATCCACGAAGACCGGGGCGACGAACTGGAGAAGGAAACCGAGGAGGCGGCCGTGGCCTACTGCGCCCGGCGGGCCGCGCGGGAAATCCTCTCGGGGATCGAAGCGGACCTGGAGGTCTTCGGCATCCGGTTCGACCGGTGGTTCAGCGAACAGAGTCTTTTCGACGAGGGGAGGGTGGATGGGGCCATCGCCGACCTGAAAGACAGAGACATTCTCTACGAGAAGGACGGCGCCCTCTGGTTCCGGACCACCGATCACGGCGACGAGAAGGACCGAGTGGTGGTCCGCGGCAACGGGCAAACCACCTATTTCGCCTCGGACATCGCCTACCACCGGGACAAATTCGGGCGGGGCTTCCACCGGGTCATAGACGTCTGGGGCGCCGACCACCACGGTTATGTGGCGCGGATGAGCGCCGCCGTCGAAGCCATGGGCATCGAGCGGGAGCGGTTCGGCGTCATCCTGGTCCACCTGGTCAACCTGCTCCGGGCCGGCCGGCCCGTGGCCATGTCCACCCGGGCCGGCGAGTTCGTCACCCTTAGGGAGGTGGTGGACGAAGTGGGCCGGGATGCGGCCCGGTTCATCTTCCTGACGCGCCACTACGAAAGCCCGCTGGATTTCGACCTGGAGCTGGCCAAACAAAAGACCAACGACAACCCGGTCTACTATGTCCAGTATGTCCACGCCAGGATTTCGAGCATCTTCGCCAAAGGCGAGGAAGAGGGAACCATCGCCGGCGACGACCTGACGTCCCCGAACCCGGACTTGCTGACGGAACCCGAGGAGATCGCCCTGATCAAGGCCCTCTCCCGGTACCCCGAAGCCGTGGAAAACAGCGCCGCGCTTTTGGAGCCCCATCGGGTCGCCTACTTTCTCATGTCCCTTGCAACCCTTTTCCACGCCTACTATAATAAGCATCGGGTGCTCACGGAAACGGCCGACCTGACCCGGGCGCGGCTTTACCTGGTGCTGGCGGTCCGGAAGGTGATCCGAAACGGCCTCTCTCTCCTGGGGGTGTCGGCGCCGGACAAAATGTGATCGGCCGGAATGGCGAAAAAGGGGGTAAAGAAGCGGCCGCCCAAGGCGACCCGGAATGGGGAGAACGGGTCTTTCCGGGACGGCCTCGTCCGGTGGGGGGTGATCTTTCTGGTCTCCGCCTGGATGTTCCTCCTGGGGGTTCTGGCAGGGCGGGGGACCGCGCCCGTCCACTTTGAGTTCAACGGGCTCCAAAACGAGCTGGCGACCCTCCGGGAAGAGGATACCGAACGGGCGGAGCGCCAGCTCCGGATCGACACGGAGTCTCTGGGGGAACAGCCCGATTTCGAATTCCATGAGGCCCTGAAAAAGTCCGGCGACAGCGAGGGGCTCGGGCCGGCCGAAACATCGTCGCCGGATGAGGCCCGGACGTCGCCCAAACGGATCGAGAACAAGACCCCCCTGGTGACCAAAGGGCAGCTCCCCGCCAGGGCGGAACGGAAGTCCGAGCCGCCGCCTCCGGAAAAAGCAACCCCGGAAAAGCCCAGACCCGAGCCGCCGAAGCCCGAACCCGCGAAGGTCTCTCCTGGCGGAGAGGGGAAATTCACCGTCCAGGTCGCCTCGTTCCGAAAGGCGGACGACGCCGACCGGCTGGTGGCGAAGCTGAAAAATAAGCAGTATCCGGCCTACCGCATCGCCGGGATCATCCCGGACAAGGGGATCTGGCACCGGGTTCGCGTGGGCGGGTTCGACAGCTCGGCGGCGGCCCGGGCCATGGCCCAGAAATTGAAAAAAGACCGGATCACCGCCTTCGTGGTGTCCGGAAAATAAGGAATTTCGGATGAAAATCAGCAAAGCCGAAGTGGTCCATGTGGCGGATCTGGCCCGCCTCGAGCTGGACGACGCGGCCATCGACCGGTTCGCCGGCCAGATCGACACGGTTCTGGCGTATGTGGACATGCTCAAGGAGGCCGATACCCAGGGGGTCTCCCCCACCTCTCACGCCATCTCCCTGAGCAACGCCTTCCGGGAGGATGCGATGAAAAAGTCCCTCGACCGGGAAGCGGCCCTGGCCAACGCCCCGGAACGGGACGACGAGAATTTCGTGGTGCCCCGGGTTATTGGATAAAAAGGATCAACCGACCATGAAACTGTACGAATTGACCCTGCACGAGGCCCACGGGCGGTTGAAAAGGGGGGATATCTCCTCGCGGGAACTGACCGGGGCCGTCCTTGACCGGATCGGGAACCTGAACGGCGATATCGGCGCCTATATCACCGTGGACAGAGCGGGCGCCCTGGCGGCGGCCGATGCGGCCGATGCGCGCATCGCTTCGGGGGACGTCGTCCCCCTTACCGGAATCCCCCTCGCCGTCAAGGACCTGATGTGTACAGAGGGCCTCAAGACCACCTGCGCATCGAAGATCCTGGAAGATTTCGTCCCGCCCTACGATGCGGCCGTGGTCGAAAAATTGAAGGCCCAGGGCGCCGTGATCGTGGGCAAGACCAACATGGACGAATTCGCCATGGGCTCTTCCAACGAGCACTCCGCCTTCGGCCCGACCCGGAATCCATGGGACCGGTCCCGGATCCCCGGCGGCTCCAGCGGCGGGTCCGCCGCGGCGGTGGCGGCCGACATGTGCATCGCGGCCCTGGGGTCCGATACGGGCGGGTCCATCCGTCAGCCCGCCTCCCACTGCGGCGTGGCGGGGCTGAAGCCCACCTACGGCCGGGTCTCCCGGTACGGGCTGGTGGCCTTTGCCTCGTCTCTGGATCAGATCGGCCCCATCGCCAAGGACGTCAGGGACTGCGCCCTGATGATGAACGCCATCGCCGGCCACGATCCGAGGGATTCCACATCCGTGCCCCGGAACGCGCCCGATTACACCGCCGCCCTGAAAGAAGACCTGGCGGGGCTTCGGGTCGGCATCCCCAAGGAGTATATCGAACAGGAAGGGCTCCACCCCGACGTGTCCCGGGCCATCCGATCGGCCGTTTCAACCATCGAAGGGCTGGGCGCCGAGGCGGTGACCGTCTCCCTGCCCCATGTCCGCTACGTGGTGGCCGCTTACTACGTCATCGCCCCCTCCGAGGCCAGCTCCAACCTGGCCCGCTACGACGGGGTCAAATACGGTTTCCGGAATACGAGTGGAGACGACCTCCTGGCCATGTACCGGAACACCCGCTCCGAAGGATTCGGCCCGGAGGTGCAACGCCGGATCATCATCGGCACCTATTGTTTGTCGGCCGGTTATTACGAAGCCTACTACGGAAAGGCCTCCCAGGTGCGGACCCGGATCCGGGAGGATTTTGAAAACGCTCTTACGACCTGCGACGCCATCCTGTCGCCGGTGGCGCCCACGCCGGCTTTTCCCATCGGCGAAAAGGTGGACGATCCTTTGACCATGTACTTGTCGGACATCTTCACCCTGTCGGCCAACCTGGCGGGGATCCCCGGCATGTCAGTGCCCTGTGGGTTTTCCGGGGAGGGGCTGCCCATCGGTCTCCAGATCATGGGCCGTCATTTCGACGAAGAGACCCTGTTGCGTGTGGCTCACGCGTTCCAATGCGCCACCGATTTCCATACGTCCAGGCCGACCCTTTAAAGGAGGACCCCATGGCCACCATCCAACCCAAAGGCGAAGACCTTCGGAAGGCCGTCCAGTGGATATCCGAAGAACAGCGAGACGGAACCGACAAACCCCTGGGCCGGCTCATCGAAGAGGCCTGCGCCAAGTTCAGCCTGTCCCCCAAGGACGCCGAGTTCCTGAGCCGGCAAATGGCTCCTGAGAGGCGGTAAATCGTGATTGGTGGTTCGTGGCGTGCCGTGGACGATGCAAGCCACGAATCACAAGGCACTACCCACTACCCACTGCCCACTATCCACTACTCACTGCCAATGCTAAATATCCGCATTCTCCCCGAAGTCCTGTCCAACCAGATCGCCGCCGGCGAGGTGGTGGAGCGTCCCGCGTCCGTGGTCAAGGAACTGGTGGAAAACGCCCTGGACGCGGGCGGCGGGCGGATCATCGTCGAGATCGAAAAGGGCGGCCGGTCCCTGATCCAGGTCTCGGACAACGGCGAGGGAATGGGCCATGACGACGCCCTCCTGGCCATCGAGCGATACGCCACCAGCAAGATCGCCGACAAAGACGACCTCTTTTCCATCCGGACCCTGGGGTTCCGCGGCGAGGCCCTTCCCAGCATCGCGGCGGTCTCCAACTTCGTTCTGGAGACCCGGAACGGCGAGGACCCGGAAGGGACCCGGATCGAAATCTCGGGCGGGCGGCTCAAAAACGTCTCCCGGATCGGGGCGCCCCAGGGGACCCTGGTGGCCGTCAAAGGCCTCTTTTTCAACACCCCGGCCCGGCGGAAATTCCTCAAAACCGTCAACACCGAAATGGGCCACATCGCCGACACCGTGGCCAGCATCGCCCTGGGATGGCCCGATGCCGGATTCCGCCTGAACCACAACGGCAAGACGGTGAAGCACTGGACCCCGGCCGCGGATCCCGCCCTCCGGGCGGCCGACGTCCTGGGCCGGGAGGCCGGAACCGACCTCTACCCGGTTTCCATGGAAAACGGACCCATCTCCCTCACCGGCTGGATCGCCTCGCCCCGGATGACCCGGTCCACCTCCCGATCCATCTACATCTACGTCAACGGCCGGTATGTGCGGGACCGCCTCGTCCAGCACGCCCTGTTCTCCGGATACGCCGGCCGGCTCATGAAGGGCCAGTTCCCCATGGGCGCGCTTTTTCTCCGGGTCGCGCCGGACATGGTGGACGTCAATGTCCACCCGGCCAAGGCCGAAGTCCGGTTCGTGGACGGCAACCGGGTCCACGACCTCGTGGCCGCCGCCGTCCGCCGCGCGCTGGAGGAAATGGACCGCCCCCGCCCGGCG
>JAABTM010000395.1 GCA_011389855.1 Desulfobacteraceae bacterium | reverse complement strand
GGTCCCAGTTTCGGACGCCGGGCGTCCACGACATTTTCAAAGGGCTTTCCGGGATTGTCGTCGCTGACCCCTGGGCGCGAGAAGGACGGCACGACGCCGAGCCGCTGGAGCGTGGCGAGCATGGTCGAGCCCTTCATGGGGCCGCCATGATCCTGCGGCTCCAGATGTCCAAGATCAGGTACAGATAGACAAATTGACCTCGGATAGGCGTGGGAAGATAGGTGATGTCCCAGGTCCACACTTGGTTGGGACCGGCGGCCGCACTTCATGGGATAATCCACCGCCACATCCGCGCCGAACCCGAGGATCATCATCTTGACCTCTCCGCCTCCACGCGATCCGGCGCCGCAGCGGCCGCCGCCTCGCAGGGGCTCCCCCGATAAAATGTCCTTGCGTTTTACCGTTGAAGCGCATAAAATATGCGCAATATGCGCAAATAGAATGCGCAAAAAGGAGGCGCTTTATGCAAACCGCACTTTACGACACGAATGCGCGGAAAAAATCCGCGAACCTGAGCATCAACAGCGATCTGCTTCGACAGGCCAGAGAAAGCCATATCAACCTTTCAAGGGCATTGGAACAAAAGCTCCTGGAAATATTGCTCGAAGAAAAGCGGCGGAAATGGAAGGAAGACAACCGGGGGGCTATTGAAGCCTATAACCAGAGAATAAAACGAGACGGCGCATTCAGCGACGGATTGCGAGGGTTCTGATGGCGCAGTTTGACGTTTATGCCAATCCGAACGATGCCACAAACGCCACGACGCCCTACCTTCTCGATGTTCAAACCGACATGCTGGACAATCTTTCAACGCGCGTCGTCGTGCCCCTCATATCTCAAACGACAATGGAAAAACCCATCGACCGGCTTAATCCACGATTTACTATCGGGGATGATACGGTATTCATGTCCACCCCCGAACTGGCCGGCGTCCCCACCGGCGTTTTGGGCCGAAAAATCGCTTCACTCAACGACCGCCGCGACGACATCATGGCGGCGCTTGATTTTCTGCTTCTCGGTTTTTAAGCCGCTTCCCCCACCCACACCCGCGGCGGCCGCGCCATCACTTTTTTTTGCAATACCGAGCAAATCCCACATCAGCATGCATCCGCTCGATCTCCTCCAAAACCTCCCGCCGCAGCGCCTCCGGTTCCTCCACCGTCACATCCGCGCCGAACCCGAGGATCATCGTTTTGACCTCCCCGAAATCGGCCACGGGAAAGGACAGCCGGAGGCCGCCATCGGGCAGATCCCGCATCCGCTGTTTCTCATGCCAGACCTGTTCCCGCACGAACCGGGCCCGCTCCGGCGTAAACCGGAGAACAACGGATGTATGGTTCCCGGAGTGATACAACCCGAAAGCGCCGTCCAGGGGCGAACAGGACCCAAGACCCCATGTAGTACCGCAAGTGGTGCGGTTCCAAAACCCGGCGGGTCGGATGGTCCGCGGCCGGCGGCTTATACGCGATCACCAGCGGGCGGCTGTCCGTCAACGCCGTGCAAATGGATTGAAAGGTCTCCGCCGACACCGGACTGTGTCCGTGCCATGAAGCGGAAAAGCGCTCCTTCAGCCGCCCCGGCGAAAGCCCCAATGCGGCCGAATCGGCCATGAGCTTATCCCCGAACCGAAGGAATCGTCCTCGTAGGCATACCCCCTGCGCCGGGAATTGTAGACCAGCGGCGCGCGGAGCCGGTCTCTCATGAACCCGATCAGCCGCTTCGCGGTTCGATGGGATACCTCGAATTTTCCGGCTAACTGACGGGCGTTCGGATACCGGCCGTCCCGGACCCGACGGTCGAACCAGGAAAGCCGTTCCTGATAAAGTGCGTAGGACATGACATCGCATCCGGCGCCGTAGTTCTTCCGGTGAACGAAGACCTGCGAGGTTTCCAAAACCTCGTAGGTCTGGTCGGGATTAGATGAAGGGATTATTCCCCCACCATCCCCTCCAAAGCCCCCCTAAACGCCTCCGGCGCTTCCGCCGGCAAGGAATGGCCCGCTTCCGTCGCCTCGATGAAACGGCCCCGGAGCGCTTCGGCCAGGGCTTTGGCGGATTCCGGCGGCGCCAGCGGATCTTTGGCCCCCGTCATGACGGTGACAGGGCAACGGATATCGGCCGCCAGATCTTTCAACGGCCCATAGGCTGAAATCGCCTCCAGATGGGCGGCCAGGGCCGTCGCCGAATTCCGCCGGATCATGGCCTTGGCCATTCCGTCGATCATCCGCTCGTTTTGATCCAAAAACCGGTCGCCGAAAAAACCGGGCAGGGCGGCCCATACCAGCGCCGGCAGTCCTCCTTCCGTCAGCACCGTCCGCCAGGACTTCAGGATCAACCGGGTTCGCGCTGTGGGCTCGGCGGCCGCCCCGCAAAGCAGCATGCCGGTCACGCGATTTGGCGCCGTCGCCGCGACCGCGCAGGCGACCTGGGCGCCATGGCTGATCCCGACGAGCCGGGCGGACGGGATGTCCAGCCTGTCCATCAAAGCCAGCAGGTCGGCGGCGTGCAGTTCGCGGGAAAGGGGACGATTGCCCAGATCGCTTTGCCCTTGTCCCCGCGCGTCATACAGCAGGACCGCGCATCGTTTGGAAAGCGGTTTGGCGACGGGGAGCCAGTTGAGGGTGGTTTGGAGGGCGCCGTTGAGGAAAATGAGGAATGGCTTTTGATTCGTCTCCCCGTACGTTTCATAGTGCAGTCGGCACGCCCCCCTTTCATCATCCTGGCCATCCTTCTGATTCATCCTGAAAATCCTGATTGCACATACACCCTCGGCGCCCGCGCCATCACCGTCGAGACCACTTCATAGTTGATCGTCCCGAGCATGTCGGCCACCTCATCCACCGTTACGGCGTTTTCTGCACTCCCTCCGAAGATAGCGACTTCATCGCCCGCCTGCACATTCGGCACATCGGTCACGTCGATCATGGTGCTGTCCATGCAGACGCGGCCGACAATGGGGGCGCGGACGCCCCGGACCAGCATGCTCCCCTGATTGGAGAGGAGCCGGTCGTATCCATCGGCGTAGCCCACCGGGATCGTGGCGATGCGGGTCGGCGCCGGGGCCGTGTAGGTGGCGCCGTAGGAGATGGTGTAGCCCTCGGGCACTTCCTTTAGTTGGACGATCCGGGCCTTGAGGGTCATGGCGGGTCTCAGGGCGATGCGCTCTTTTTTGACCTCGTCCGACGGGTAGAGCCCGTAGAGGCTGATGCCGGGGCGGACCATCTCCAGGTGGGATTCGGGCATGTCGATGACCGCCGCGCTGTTGGCGGCGTGGCGGATGGGGATGGCCAGTCCCCTTTTCTTGAGGGCGCCGGTGAAGGTCATGAACCGCGAAAGCTGCTTCCGGGCCGGCTTTTTGTCGGCCGAGTCGGCGGTGGCGAAGTGGGTGTAGACCCCCTCCACGTCCAGGCCCGGGAGGCCGATGATGTCCCCGGCCTCCCGGAGCGCGTCCTCCCCGTCCACGGCCAGCAGGCCGACCCGGCCCATGCCGGTGTCCACCTTGAGATGGACCCTGACGGACCGGCCCAGGGCGCCGGCGGCGTCCGACAGATCCCGGGCGGCCTCCAGGGAAAAAACGGTCTGGGTAAGATCGTGTTCGAGGAGGTCTTCCGCCCGCTCCGGCGGGGTGTAGCCGAAGACGAGCATGGGCGCGTCGATGCCCGCGGTTCTCAGGGCGACGGCTTCGTCGATGCGGGCCAGGGCCAGCCGGTCGGCGCCGCTTTTCAGCGCCGTCCGCGCCGCTGCTTCGGCGCCGTGGCCGTAGCCGTTGGCCTTGACCACGGCCATGAACTTCGCGGCGCTGGATGTGATGCGTCTCAGTTCCGATACATTGTGGGCAATGGCGGACAAATCGATTTCCGCCCGGATGGGATGGGGCGACACGGTGCCTCCACGGTTGAAAGACCTCGAAATAAGGAACGCGGCTACAACAGATCTTCCACCGGCGTATACTCCAGGCCGAAGGCGTCGGCCACGCCCTTGTAGGTGACCTTGCCGTCGATGACGTTGGCGCCGCCCCGGATCTCCCGGTTTTCCTTCATGGCCGCCTTCCATCCCTTGCCGGCGATGTCCACCGCATAGGGGAGGGTGGCGTTGGTCAGGGCCAGGGTGGAGGTCTTGGGCACCGCGCCGGGCATGTTGGCCACGCAGTAGTGGACCACGCCCTCCACCACGTAAATCGGGTCGGAATGGGTGGTGGCCTTGGAGGTCTCGAAA
>JAABTM010000102.1 GCA_011389855.1 Desulfobacteraceae bacterium | reverse complement strand
GGTCCTCTTTTTTTCCGTCCATCAGTATCCCCATTTTCCGGGCACGGGACTCTTCACGGACGTGGGCCGGGGCGCGGGGGAGGGTCGCACCGTCAACCTCCCCCTGGGAAAGGGATACAAGGACGCGGAGTACGCGGCCCTGTTCCAGAGGGTGCTCCGTCCCATCGCACTGGAATTCGGCCCCGACCTGATCCTGGTGTCGGCCGGGTTCGACACCCATGTGGACGATCCCATGGGGCGGATGAAGATGACGCCGGCGGGGTTCGCCGCCCTCACCCGCTCGCTCATGGCCGTCGCCTCGGAATGCTGCGGCGGCAAGCTGGCGCTGACCCTGGAAGGGGGCTATCACCTGAAGGCTTTGACCGCCTCGGTGAAGGCGGTCCTGGAGGAGTTGTCCGACCACACCCTGACGGACCCGGAAACGATGGCGGCCCGGGCCAGAAGCCGGAAGGTCTCCTACGCCCTCCATCGCTGCCGCCATGTCCACCGACAGTTCTGGAAATGCCTCAACTGAGCGGCCCCAAGGCCGCCGAGACCCCAAAAAGGCAAAGAGGCCCTTTATGAACAAAATCCGCGTGATGGAATCCTCCGTTGCCAAATGGCAGCGGATCATCGACGGCAAGGGCACGGACGGGGGCGTCCTCGACTGTCCGCCCTGCCGCATCTATTACCTGCTGGTCTGCTACGGCTGTCCCATCGCGGACTTCACCGGCAATAAATTCTGCAAAGGATCGCCCTACGGCCCCTGGCTCCGCCACCAGATCGAAGCCCACGACAAGCTCGTCAAGCGGGTCTACTGCCCCGAATGCCGGCGCCTGGCCAAAGACATGCACGATTTCATGATCGAGATCGTCGAGGACCTGAAGGCGAAGGCCGGGGAAAAGGGGCGCGACGGAGAGGACGGGCCGCCCCGGTCGTGACGACGGATTTTTACGCGGCAATGGCGGCGCCGGCCATGGCCGGAGAAGCGGCGCTGCTGACGGCGGGGGCCTATGTCGTGTTCCGGGGATGGGGATATACCCTGGCCGAGGCCGCCGGCTGCGGCATCGTGTCGTGCTTCATGGCCCTTTCCTTCCTCTTCCAGTGCGCCCTGTGGCTGGGGGATTCGGCCTACGTCCGGATACCGGAAGCCCTGCTGGTCCTCGCGGCGGCGGTCCTGATCCTGAAACGGCGGGGTCTGTTGATCCGAACGGCCCGGTCGGCTTCCGGTTTCGCCCGCGCCCACCGGGCCTGCCTGCCCCTGGCGGCGGCCCTGGCCTTTTTGGGGACCATGTCCATGATCCTGCCCGCCGAGCTGGACGACCGGTCCGACCTCCTGTTGCGGCCGGTCAACCACGCGATCCTGCCCCATCTGTTTCTCCGGTTCGGGACAGGTATCGGTCCGGATCTTTTCGGTTTTCTGGCCTACCTGTCGGTGGGGTTTTCCACTTACACCCTGGCCCGGCGGCACGCATGGCCGCCGACGGCCTTCACCGTGGTTCTGGTGGTGATGGGCATGCCCCGCCTCGTCTGGCAGACCTCCACCTACGGCCCGGAGATCATCCCGGCGGCGACGGCGCTCTGCTGCCTGGTCTGCATCTACCGGCTGGTGGAGGCGCCCGATGTCCGGGATCTGGCGCTGCTGGTCATGGCCATACCTTTCACTTTTTCGGCCAATCCCCTGGGCGGCGCGGCGCCCTGCATCCTCCTGCCCCTGGCCGCCGTTCTCCTGTTCCGGCGCCACGGCGCCCTCATCTGGCGTTCCATGGTCGCCAACCATTGGCCGGCGTTTCTGCTGGTTCTCGCACCGGCCATGGTGTTTTCCCAGGTCTGGCTGTTCATCGGCAATGTGTTCCGCGGGCTTCCCTGGATGGCCCCGCCGGCCGGCGCGGCCCCAAATACGGACGGGTTGCAGGGCGCGGCGGCCAACGCGCTCCGGTACCTGCTGGAAAGCGCCCATTTCACCCGCCCCGTGGACTGGCTCTGCGACTGGGCCTTCGATTTCCGGATCACCGGATTCCTTCAGTGGTTCAACGGCGCATCCGTCCGGACGATGTTCGACGGCGCCGGGGCGGCGGACCCCTTCCGCATCGTCTGGACGCCCAACGGCCCGTTGTCGGGGTTCGGCCCCTTCGCTTTCCTGCTGGTGCTGCCGGCGGTGGTCTTCGCCCTGGCCAGGGCCAACCGCCACCTGAAAACCATCGCCCTGGGCCTGGTGGGGTACGTGTATATCGTGACGCTGACAGTAGCCTGGATGGACGGCAACGAACACTACGCCACCCTCTTTTTCGCCTGTGGCGGATTCTGCGCCGCCTTCCTGCTGCCCCCCTGGCGCCTGACCCGACGATGGAAGCAGGGTCTTCAGTTTCTCTGCCTGATGCTCATCGCCTATGTGGTGGTCGCTGAATTCGCCGCCGTATTCGGGCCACCGTTCTGAGGCGCCTATATGATCCCCATGGAATTCATCGCCGACATCCACGTTCACTCGAAATTTTCCCGGGCCACGTCCAAGAATCTCGACCTGGAGCATCTCTACGTCGCGGCCCGCCATAAAGGCGTTACGCTGGTGGGGACGGGAGACGTCACCCATCCGGCCTGGTTCGCCGAGATTTCCGAAAAGCTGGTTCCGGCCGAGCCGGGGCTGTTCAAGCTGAAGGACGACATCGAACGCGAGTGCGATCCGGAGGTGGTCCCGAGTTGCCGGGGCGACGTTCGGTTCATCCTCCAGGGCGAGATCAGCAACATCTACAAAAAAGCGGACCGGACCCGGAAAAACCACCAGGTGGTCCTCCTGCCGGACCTGGCGTCGGCCGAAAAGTTCAACCGAAAGCTCGACGCTGTCGGCAACATCCAGTCCGACGGCCGCCCGATTCTGGGGCTGGACGCCCGGGACCTTTTAGAAATCCTCCTGGACGCGGCCCCGGAAGCGACCCTGATCCCGGCCCATATCTGGACCCCCTGGTTTTCGGTGCTGGGCTCCAAATCCGGGTTCGACGCCATTGAAGAATGTTTTGAAGACCTGACTCCGGAAATCTTTGCCGTTGAAACCGGCCTGTCTTCCGATCCCCCCATGAACTGGCGCGTTTCTTCCCTGGACAAATTCGTCCTGGTCTCCAATTCCGACGCCCATTCGACCTTTACGCTGGGTCGGAACGCCAACCGCTTCAGCACCGACCTGTCCTATCCGGCCCTCCGGTCGGCGCTGAAAAGCGGCGACCCGGACCGTTGCCTCGGCACCCTCGACCTCTATCCGGAAGAAGGGAAATACCATTACGACGGCCACCGGAAATGCGGCGTCCGCCTTCACCCGGCCGAAACCCTGCGGCTGGACAACGTCTGTCCCCAATGCGGCAAAGGGTTGACCCTGGGGGTGCTCCACCGGGCTGCCGCCCTGGCGGACCATCCCGAAGGCCGAAAGCCGAAAACCGCGCTGCCGTGCCGCCATATCATCCCGCTTCCTGAAATCCTGTCGGAGATTTTCGGAAAAGGCCCCAAGACCAAAACGGTGCATGACCCCTACATGACCATCTTGAAGACTCTCGGGACCGAACTCGATATCCTGCTCAAGACGCCTGTCGAGGAGATCGACAGTATGGGAATTCCGCTGCTGGGGGAGGCGATCCGTCGCATGAGGGCAGAAAACGTCCACATCTCGCCGGGCTATGACGGAGAATACGGTCGGATCACCCTCTTCACCGACGACGAACGGGATGAGCCGAGGGGGCAGTACAGCCTTTTCGGGAAACCGAATAAAGCAGCGGACAAGACCCGGGGTCAAACCGAACCGCCGCTTGAAGAAGCCGCCGCGCCGACCCCTGATGATCCGCCGAAGACATCGCCGGAAAGGCCGGAACCGGCTCAAAACAGCTCCAACCCAACGACAACCGACGATCTCATCGACGGCCTCAACGCCGAACAACGAGAGGCCGTCCTCCACGGCGACGCCCCCCTGCTCATCGTGGCCGGCCCCGGCGCCGGGAAAACCCGAACCCTGACCCACCGCATCGCCCATCTTATCCGACATGGAACGGTTTCTCCGGACGCCATCCTGGCCGTCACCTTCACCAACAAAGCGGCCCGGGAGATGTCGGATCGGTTGAAACGCCTGCTCTCCCCGGAAACGGGGGTTCCGCTGACCGCCACCTTCCACGGCCTGTGTCTTGGGCTCCTGCGGGAGGAGACCGATGGGAATGGATCGGTGCTGGATGATGCCGAGCGGATGGTTTTGATCCGGGAGGCGATGCGGCGGGCCCAGGACGAGGGACGCGGCATCGACGGTTCGCCGGAAGCCACGGCGACGATGATCCGGGAAGCGAAGCAGCGGTTGCTGACGCCCGACGACCTTCCGGGAACCGGGGACGGGGAGAAACCGAACGCCGTTGGAGCGGTCTACCGCATCTATCAGGATCTGCTGGACCGTATGGCGGTGTGGGATTTCGAGGATTTGATCCTGAACGTTGCGGAGAAACTGGACGGGGACCCGGATTTCCTGTCCCGATGCCGACGGCGGTTCCGTTATGTCTTCGTGGACGAATACCAGGACCTCAATTACGGGCAGCACCGGTTGATCCGGCTGTTGTCGCCGGAGGGGCGCGGTTTGTGCGTGATCGGCGACCCGGATCAGTCCATCTATGGGTTCCGGGGATCGGACGTCCGCTTCTTCGAGCGCTTCGCCGCCGACTTTCCGGAGAGCCGGACGATCCGGCTCAATCGAAACTACCGCTCCGTGGAGACCATTCTGGAGGCGTCCGCCCAAGTCTTGCGGGGTCATGCCGTCGACGGCGAGGGGGCGCGGATTTACTCAGGCCTGAAAGGCATCGACACGCTGACGATCCTGGAGGCGGCCACGGAGCGCGCCGAAGCCGTGGCGGTGGGGAAACTCGTCGAGCGGATGGTGGGCGGGTCGGGTTTTCACGCCATCGATTTCGGCAAGACCGACGGTGGAACGGTGGACCACGCCTTCTCCGACTTCGGCGCGCTCTTCCGGACAAAGGCCCAGGGCCGGATCGTGGCGGAGGTGTTCGACGCCGCCGGCATCCCGTACCAGATGGCCAGCCGGGAGCATGTTTACGATCAGCCCGGCGTCGCGCCCCTGATCTCCTGCATGCGGCTCGTCGAAGGCGTCGGCCGGTTCGGGGATTTGGCGGTTGTATCGACCCTGCCCCATTTCGCCATCGGGAAAACGACGATCGACCGCTTCCGCGCCTGGTTTTTCGACAGCGGACTGTCCCTGGCGGACGCTTTGGAACGCGCCGCCGCCGGGTCCGTCGACGGACCGGAGGCGGCCGTTCAGCAAAAAATCAAGAAACTGATGAACATCATTTCAAGTCTGAAGAACGAAACCGCGGGCCAACCGGTGGCCGACCGCCTGAATCGGCTCGTGGAGGCACTGGACCTCCGGGATGCAATCTCTGAAAATAACCGGCGGATCGACGCCCATGAGCGGCTGACCGCGACGGCGGCCGCCTTCGACCGGAACGCCGCGGCCTTTCTGGACGCCATCGCGCTGGACGCCGACCCGGATGTGTGCGCCGCCAACGTCCAGAAGGTCTCGCTGATGACCCTCCACGCGGCAAAAGGGCTTGAATTCCCAGTGGTTTTCATCCTGGGCTGCGAAGATGGGCTGATCCCCTATCGGCGGCCGGGGGGTGATGGGATTGATTTGGACGAAGAACGCCGCCTTTTCTACGTCGGCATGACCCGGGCCAAATCCCAACTGTATCTCTCCTGGTCCAAAAAACGGACGCTTTACGGCAAAACCCTCGACCGGAACCTGTCGCCGTTTGTGTCGGATATCGAAAGCCGGCTGCTGAAAAATGAAAAGCAGGTTTACAGAAAGAAGAAGAGGGAAGGGCAGATCCAACTGGAGTTGTTCAATTAACAAAAGGAAAGCAACATGAAAACCAAACCATTGGAAAACAAAACCGCGCTGGTTACCGGCGCTTCACGCGGCATCGGTCGCGCCATCGCCCTGCGGCTGGCCGCGGACGGCGCATCGGTGGCCGTCAACTATGTCGGAAGTGAAGACGCGGCCGCCGAGGTAGCAGGGGAGATCGGGAAAAACGGCGGCGACGCCATCGCCCTTCAAGGGGATGTCCGTCGCACTGAAGATGTCCGGCGCCTTTTCGAGGAAACCGAAAAGGCATTCGGTAAACTCGACATTCTGGTCAATAACGCCGGCGTCGCGCTGGAAAAAACGACGCCCATCGCGGAGACCACGGACGAACAGTACGACCGCCTCTTTGCCGTCAACGCCCGGGGAACTTTCATGTCGCTTCGGGAGGCGGCCCGGCGCATCGCCGACGGCGGTCGGATCATCAACATCTCCACCACCATTATCCGGATGGCCCTGCCGGGATATGCCGTCTATGCCGGAACCAAGGCGGCGGTGGAGATGTTCACGCGCATCCTGGCAAAGGAGCTGGAGGGCCGCGGCATCACGGTCAACGCCGTGGCCCCGGGGCCGGTGGAGACCGACCTGTTCAACACGGGAAAAACCGAAGAGGTGAAACAGCGAATGGCCGACATGGCCCCCCTGAAGCGGTTGGGCCAGCCCGAAGACATCGCCCGGGTCGTCGCCTTTCTGGTCGGCCGGGAGGGGGAGTGGGTGAACGGTCAGATTCTCTACGCCAACGGCGGCATGGCCTGATTTTTCGGTTGTGACGTCCCGCGGCGTCGGAGGCGGGGTCCGAGGTGCGGGATGGCAGCAAAAAAAAATCAAATTCAAATCGTGAATCGTGAATGAAAGCAATGCCGCACGAATTTCTCCGGCGCCGTCAGTGGTTGATGAATTCGCCTCCGAACGCGGATTGCACGGCCTGCTCCAGCAAGCCGACTTCATTGTCAGACAGAAAGTCGAAGCGGCTTGCGCGTTTTCGGGCTGAAAGCCGACCGTTGTTCTGGCGGCAGAAGCGGATGAAGAGATCGATTTGGCGGTCCGGCATGTCCACGATTTCTTGCATGGCTTTTTTGGCTTTGTCGTAGTTGGCCAGAAACGCCAGTTCGGCGGCGAGTTCCGTTTCAATGGTCTGATCGATAAACCGGAAAAGCGCCTCGGCCTGGGGCGTCATGTCGATAAAGCGATACCATCCGGCGGTTTCATTGTGAACGGTCATTTGACCGTTTTCATCAAGAGAATGTTCCACCAGAGGCATGAGGTCGCGGGAGAACGCTTCCAGGGATGCGTCATAGTCGGCGGCGTTTTTCAGCATGGTCGCCGAGACGGGAAACATGACGCCCTTGGGCGTGAAGCCCCGTCTGGCGAGAATGTTGTGAATCAGAAACCGGTGAATGCGGCCGTTGCCGTCCTCGAACGGGTGCAGGAAAACGAATCCATAGGCGATGACCGCGGTGTGAATTACCGCGGAAACGCCGCCGGCGCTCATGCGATTGTGGGCCGCTACAAGTCCGTCCATAAGGTCGGCCAGGTCTTCAGGCTTTGGGGACGCGAAATGGATTCTTTGAGTCGTCCGATAATCGGCGTCGCGGAATCGCGCGTCAACGATTTGGTTTTGCGCCTCGATCAGTTTCTCTTTTTGGCAAAAATCCTCTTGTTCGGCCCTTTGAAGCAGGGAAATGAAGCGCTCGACCCGGGTCGAGGCGGGTTTGACGTGTTCGATTTCAAACGACGATTTGGTTTCTTTGGCGTAAAGGTATCCGAGAGCGCGCCTCAGCAATTCCTTGGAATAGCCGGCCGCCAGTCGCCGGCACCGTTCGGGAAGGTCGGCGGCTTCAAAATCGCAAAGCGCGTCCGTGCGTCGAACCATCGGGCAGAATCGACCGTCGCCCGGCAAATTGTCGTTAATCCGCTGCCTCCGAACCCGACGGCCGGGGATCACCGCATAATATTCATCCGGTTCGAGCAAGTCGACATAGTTGCCCTGCTTCAAGTCCGCCAGCGGGAGCGTCTTGCCGGTCAAAAATTCGTAAAGGAACCACAATCGTCTGGCATACTTGCCGGTCGGTTTGGACCGGACGTGGACAAGGATGTCCTCTTCTTCAATTTTCCGGAACAAAACGCTGAGGATGGCCAGATTCGTCCCGTCATACTTGAGCGCGAATTCGAGATGGTCGCCGGGCCCGTCCCCAGGCCAATACCTCGACGGATAAACCGTCTCGACAACGCCTTTTTCCGAATGGATTCGCTGGCGGCCGCCATTCGCGACCAGGGACTTGCGCCAGTGCGGGACGACGTCGAGATCGAACCGCTCGACAAGGGCCGCGTATCCCGCGGGCCTGGATTTCGATGCGTCCGGTTCATTATTAAACATGGCGTCTTCCGGGAAAACGATTACAGCGCAGGAAATATCGCTATATTTTAGTACAAATCAAGAAAAACGTTTATATTTCTGATTAAAACGTATACCCAATCGAAAAATGCAACCGCCCCGCCGCCTCCTCCTCCCTCGGGTCGATCTTGAACCCGTAGAGGAACCCGATAGGCCCCACCGCTGTGATGTAACGGATGCCGGCCCCGATGGTGGAGCGCCACCCGGCCACGTCGCCGGCGCCGCCGAATGTGTCTGAAAGCCTTCCGATGTCGTAGAAAAGCGCCAGTTGAAAATTTTTGCCCAAATCGATGCGCGCTTCGACGCTGCTCATGGCCATTTTGTGGCCGCCCAGGGGGTCGCCTGACGCATCCCGCAGCAGGAGGTTCTCGTCGAATCCCCGGATGTCCGACGTGCCGCCCAGAAAAAACAGTTGATCGTCCGGCACCTTTTCAACCTCGCCGTAAGGGTCGATGTAGCCTCCCAGGCCCCGCAGGGCGAAGGTGAGACGCTTGAAGGGCGAGACGTACCAGCGTGCATCGAGCCGATATTTGACGAAATTGTCCACGGAATTCTCGAGTCCGGTGGAAATATCCGCCGAAAGGCTTGAAAAAAGGCCGTTTTTGGGGTTGATGAAAGAATCCCGGGTATCCAGCGTGACGGCGGGGGAGGCCACCAGGATGCGACGGGGGCGGAATTCGTCTTCGTCGTAGGCATCCGAGATTTCGGCCCGGGTTTCCGCGTCGTCGTGGCGGAATTGGTCCCGGTTTTCGAATCGCAGCCCCAGGGAGAGGTTCAGTTTCTCGAAAAATTCCCGGTTGAAGGCGGCGGAGGCCCCGTAGGTCCGGACCCCGAACTCCTGGTTGAACTCGTCCCGTTCCTCGGCGAAAAGCCCTAATGACATGGCGATGCGCGACCCCAGAAGGCGGGGCTCCCGGAAGCCGTATTCCCCCCGGTATCCGATCTGGCTGACCTCGCCGGCGACCCAGGTGGTGAGATTGAGGCCCAGCAGGTTGCGGTCTTCGGCCCTGACGTGGCCGAACAGGTTGCGCCGCGTATCGTAGCCGCCGCCGAAGGTGACGGCGTAAGGCCGGCGTTCCGCCACCTCCACGAACAGGTCCACGGCGTCGGCTTTTTCTTTCAGTCCGATAGCCTTGAACTGGACCGAATCGAAAACATCCAGATTTCGGATGTTGCGCTGTGTTTCGAGCAGTTTCTCCGGGGAGAAGGGATCTCCGGGTTGGATTTCCAGTTCCCGGCGGATCACCCGTTCCCGGGTCCTGAAATTGCCGGTGATGTGAATCTCTCCCATCTTCACGTATATCCCTTCGTCCACCTGGTAAGTGATCCGCGCCTCGGCGTCGCCGTCGCTGAAAGAGACGTCGTCCTCTATCCGGATATAGGGATAGCCCTTTTCGGAGATCAGGGCCGCCAGTTTGTTCCGGTCGCTTTCGACCATGTATTGGCGAAAGGGCTCGCCGGGCTTCAAATCGACGGCCTCCAGGGCCTGTTCGTCGGAGATCAGGGTGTTGCCCTCGAAAGCTACCGACGAGACCCGGGTCCGGACCCCTTCGGCAATGTTGACGGCGACGGAGACGCGGGTTTTATCCTCGCTCCAGTTCACCTGGGAATCGACCTGGGTGCTGAGATATCCTTCTTTGTAGTAAAGGGCCAGGATCGCGTTCTCGTCCTCTTTCAATTCTTCCGGATTGAAGGCGCCGGAATGGAGAAAGCCGGGCGGGCGGATGAGCATCTGCTTTTTGATTTTTTCGTCGTCAAAGGCTTCGTTTCCGGAGATTGCAACGGATTCCACGATGGCCCTCGGCCCTTCCAGGATATCGATGTCGAGTTTCCGGGCCCCTTCCCCGGCTGCTTCTTCCTTTTCCTCTTCCACTTCCACGGATACGTCGGAATAGCCGGCTGCTTCATACCGTTTTTTGATCTGCCGAACGCTTTTTCGGAGGCCGACGCCCCCCCGGTCGCCCTCATCAAAGATGGTCAGGTCTTTCTTGAGGGTGAACCCCCAGAATTCTTCGTTGCCCTGGAAATCGACCTTGTAGCGGGGGCCCTCGGAAATGGTCACCGTCGGTCTGGCAGACCGACCTTCTTTGTCCGTGTTGGGGTCGTAGTCGATCTCGACTTGGGCGTAGCCCTTGGACCGGTAATAATCTTTTAGGTTTTCAACGTCTTCCTTAAAATCTTTTTCCACATACCGGCCCGAACCGCCGGGCATGAATGATCGGCTCCAGGCGTCCATGCGGAGCTTGAGGCGAAAGTCTCCAAAGGCGTCGTTTCCTTTGATCCTTATCTCTTTGATATCGTAGTGGGGGCCCTTGTCGATATCGATCCGGAGGCGGTAATGGCCGTCCTCCGGGCTCCGCTGGAAATCGAGACGGACCGTCGGGTCGAAAAATCCCTGGCGCTTGAACAAATCGACGAGCCGTTCTTTCTGCTCGGCGATCTTGTCTCTGAAAAAGGCGTCGCCGACGGAGATGTTCATGGCGTTTAAGACTTCCTGTTCGAAGACCGGGAAGTTGCCGTCGATGTTGATCTCTTTGATGCGGTCGGCGACCGTCAGGTCGAAAATGAGAACGATGCGGTCGTCCTCGTCCCTTGAGTCGACATGGATGGCCTTGAACAATTCGATGAGTTGCAGGGCGTCGATGGATGCCTGGAGCCGTTCCGGAGAAAAGCGGTCGCCGGGAGAAAGGAAGATTGCGGCCCGGGCCATGCTTTCCAGTCGCCGGGGATCATCCTCTTTGCCCATGTTGTGGAGCTGGATGACGATGTCGGAAAGCTGCGGTTCTTCCGGTTCCGATGCGGCCCGGGATGGGCCGGGAGTCGACAGGATGAGCGCCATGATGAGAGAAAAAACGAGTGGTTTCATGTATGTTTCCGCCGAATCGGGTTATCTGAATTCCATGCGAAACTTCAGCTCTCCGCCGAAGGTGCCGGTGTTGTCCTGAAAGCCGCTCATGAGCAGGTTTTCCAGGATCTTGTATTCGGCCGACGTGCGGCCCACCATCTCGCCGTCCCGGGATTCCACGGAGTATTTCACCGACATCCGGCGGGACAGATCCTTACCCAGGGTGACCTTCACATCGGCGCCGCCCTCTTCGCCGCTGTCGCCCATCTCCACTTCGAAGGTGTCCAGGCCGGTCGCCTTCCTGATGTCCTCGCCCACGGTTTTGGAAACAATGTCCGCCACCATCTGACCCGGCGCCTGGGTCGTTCCCCCCTCTCCGCTGATAAGTTCGCCGCCGGTCCGTCCCAAAAGGATCAGGGACAGGATGTCGTTGTCGTCCAGCGTCGGCGTTGAGCTGAGGTCGACGTCGAGAGCGTCCGGGGTGCCGGAGATGGACAGGGTCACCCGCCACTGGCGGATTTCGGCCACGGCCGAAATGTCGAGGGTGGGTTCGATCCGGTAGGGGTTGAGAAAATCGATTACCCCTCGGGTGACTTCGAAGGTCCGGCCCTGGTAGGTCACCGTCCCGTTCTGGATTTCCGCGCGGCCGGCGACGACCGGGTTGTCCAGGGTTCCCTCCACGCGGAGGTCGGGGTCGATCTCCAGGTAGGCCAGGTTGTTGTCCACCAGGAAGGGGGCCCGGTTTTTGACGAAGATGTCCAGCGCCACATTGTCCAGCAGCGTGGGCTCGGCGGGTTCGCCGGGCTTTGCCCGTTGGGGCGGACGGGCCGGGGCCGTCTCCCGCTTTCTGGTCGCAAAACCCTTCAAAGGCTCGATGAGGCTCAGGTTGATGTCCTTGTGGTAGCTGCCCTCCAAAATCGTCACCTCGCCTTTGACTGCGGCGCTTTGGGGGGTTCCGGTCATGTTCAGGTCGGCGTTGAGCGCCGTTTCCACCATGTCGGGAACGCTGACGGGCAGGTTCTCGGCCCGGAGGCTGAGATCGATGTCGGCCGGTTGAAAGTTCTTGAGCCCCGCCTTGCCCTTGAGAAAGAACCGGCCGTCATCGAACCGTCCGTCGACGTCTTTGAGGGTGAGCGAATCGGGGGTGATGTGGATCGTTCCGTTGAGGTCGTGGAGCCGCTGGGCAATGCCCGGCACGGACATGGCGACGTTCCGGAGGGTCGCGTCGGCCCGGATCTCCGGCCGGTCCATTCGGCCCCCGATGTCGGCCTTCAGGGCGACTTTGCCGTCGATGTCCGGCAGGGCGTCGGTGAACGCGCGGACCACGTCCAGGGGGATGTCGCCGTCCACGTCGATGGACAAGGCGCCGCCCACGGCGGCGTTGCCGCTGACGGTGAGCCTGCCTTTTTTGAGAAGGTCCAGGGAAAAGCCGGGGATGGAAACGGTCCCGTCCCGATAGGCCGCCTCGAGGCGGTCCGTTGTGATGACTTCCGCGCCGTTGTAGGTCATCAGCAGGTTTGACAGATCCACCGTGGCGGTCACGGCCTGGGGCGCATCGGCATCCCCCTCGGCCTGGATGCGGCCGGTGAGAACCCCGCCCAACTGCGACTGGTCGGCCAATCCGAAATATGGACCCAGGTCGGTTTGCTGGAAATTCACCGTCGCCGAAAAGGTTTTTTCCGCCAGTCGGTATGTCGCGTTCAACCCGAACCCGGCGTCGCCCGTAACGCCGGCAACCCCGTCGGCCAGATCGAGGGTCAGACGCACATCGTCGAGGGGCTTTCCCTGAACCCGGAGATCTGTCACCGCGACATTGCCGGACAGGGAGGGGTCGGCGATGGTCCCCTTTCCGGACAGATCCAGCGTCACCGTGCCCCGGGCCGCGTCGGCTTTCCGCACCGCATCGATGCTGGAAAGGGAGATGCCCGTCGATCGGATGGTCAGGTCGTAGGCGTCGGGCAGAGTGTAGGTTCCCACGACGGTCAGGGTTTCGTCCTTCCGGACGGCAACTTCCAGGGGATCGATGCGGATCCGGTCGCCGTTCATCCGGGCGGATAGTTGGACGGCGTCGATCTTTTGGGCGCCCAGGTCCAGGTCGGATGCCGAAAGATCGATGGTCCCTTTGGGCTGCTCTACCGATCCGGTCAGATCGGCGTCGAGGGCTACCTTGCCCTTCATGTCCGGAAGGAAATTCTGGAGGAAGACGCCGTCGGAGGCGACTTTCAGGTCGAAGGTCGGATCGGCCAGTGGCGTCATGTCGACGGGCGACAGCACCTGGGCCGCGCCGCTGATCCGCAGGTTCGAGTCCTGGTTCTTGACCCGGATTTCCCGGATGTCGGCCCGGCCGTCGGCGAATGTGAGGGTCACGTCCACATCGCCGATGGTGGTGTTCGCGACCGCCAGGTTCCGGGCCTGGAGATCCAGGTCCGCTTTGGGCGCCTGGATGCTGCCGGTCACCGAGGCCGCGCCGCTGATGGTTCCTTTGGCCGGTTCGTCCTGGATGAAGTCGCCGGCCTCCACGTCGGCCAGGGTCAGCGAGAGGTCCAGGGGCAGGGTGGGGTCGAATCCGGGGGCGTCCTTGTAGAGCCGGAGGATCCCCTTGCCCGTGATGGATGACCCCTGGTTCGAAACGGCCAGCCGATTAAGGGTCAGGAGGCCGGACGGGTCCAGCCGGGCGTCGACGGCGGCGTCGCCGATGCGAATGTCCGCAAATTGGAGCGCTTTTCCGGAGAGATCCACATCCGCCGTGGGCCGCGAGGCGCTGCCGCCCACCGTTGCCTTCAGGGCGAGGGCGCCGGCGGCGTCGGGCAGGAAATCGCCCGGCGCGATCCGGTCCGACGACAGGGCGATGTCGAAGGTCGGATCAGCCAAAGGTTCGAATGTTCCGGGTTTCAGCACGGCGGCGGTTCCGGACGCCCGGACGGCGGAATTTTTGTTTTGGACCGTCAATTTTTCGATGCGAACCTTGCCGTCGGAAAAATCGGCCAGCAGATCCACGTCGCCGATGGCGGCGTCGGCCGCGCCCAGATCCCGGGCCGCCAGGTCGACGGCGGCCTTGAGGTTCTTCAGGGCGCCGTCGGCTTTGAGCGTTCCGGAAAAGCGGCCCGTGACCGGCGGTTCCTTGAGAAAATCGCCGGCTTCGACGGTTTTCAGGGAGAGGGAGACATCCATGGGAAGATCCGGATCGATTCGCAGGGAGTCCTTGCCGAACAGGCCCACCGTGCCGTTGGCGGCGATTTCCGACCCGTTGTTTTTAATGGACAGAGTCGCGATTTTCACGACGCCGTCCTTGTTGGACTCGGCGTCCAGCCGGATGTCGCCGACGGTAACGTCGTCGTAGGCGAGGCCTTTGCCGGTCAGATCCACGTCGAAAACCGGGGCCGTCACCGGGCCGTCCACTTTGGCTTGCAGATTC